>CABMDW010000018.1 GCA_902385045.1 uncultured archaeon
CCAATCTTTATTGACTTTGAAGAATTAGCTAACAAGCATTTCTTTATTTTAGGAGTTAGTGGTTCTGGTAAAAGTTATACTGCAAAGTATTTGCTAAAACAATTAGAAGTTCATGATGATGCAAGAATTTACATTTTAGATCCAAACGCAGAATACAATAAAATTGTAAGCAAAATGAAAGGCAAAGTCATTGAATTATCACAAGAATCGGATTCAATGATTAATGTTTTTGACCTTCAAGGAATGGACTTTTCAAGTAAAATGATGCAACTCATTGCAGTTTATGACATTATTACTGGCGGTTTAACTGAATCACAAAAAGGAGTTCTCGGAGATGTCCTATTAACTGCTTATACGGATAAAGGAATTATTAGAGAAAATCCGAAGACTTGGGATAAAACTCCTCCAACATTCAAGACTGTTTATGATGTTTTAGGGGATTGTTTAAGAAAACTTGATAAAAGAGATAAGTTCAGGTCAAGTTTAGAAGCTAAGTCTTACGAAGTTTTGATTAATAGAACAAAATTGTATATTCACGGTGGTTTATTCGAATTTTTAGACACTCAAACAAAATTAGACATGAAAACAAAAGTAGTTTCATTCGATTTAAGTAAATTACCACAACCCGTAAAACCACTCTTAATGTTTATTGTTTTAGATTTCATTGTAAAACAAATTAAGAAAGACAAGGAAAATAAAGTTTTGTTAGTGGATGAAGGTTGGAGTTTATTGAAGTCTAAGGAAGCTGAGAATTATGTTTTAGAGTTCGTAAAGAATTCTAGAAGATTCGGTTGTTCAGTTGGATTTGTAACACAAGACTTAGAAGACTTGCTAGCTTCTGAAGGTGGTAAAGGAATTCTCAACATGACACAAACAAAAATTTTAATGCGACAGAATACTAGTAACATTGATTTGTTAACTAAATACTTGAAATTAAATGATTATGAAAAAGATGGTTTAATCTCTGCAAATAAAGGTTACGGATTACTAATTACTGGTGACAAACATTACAAATTCTTCATTCAGACTTCCGATAAAATGCATGAATTAATAACAACTAATCCGAATGACGAGAAAAAGACAACAACTAAAAAGAAGCGTGGAAAGAAAGAGAAAATTGATTTAAGTTTTAGTTCTATTTTTGATGCTAAAAATTATTATGCTTTAGAAAAAGATTTAACTCCTAATGAGAAGAAACGTAAATTAAGTGAAGGTTGGAAAGAACTTCTTTATGATATTTGGGATGAACAGAAAACGCAAGCATATTTAGTAATGAATAAAGCTTTTGAATCTCCTGAACATGCTTTACTTTGTTATGCAGTCGCTGATGAATGTAAACAATATTCAGATACAATTATTTTGTCTGGGACTGTGAATGCAGATGTAGTGGTAATAACTAAAGATAATAGAGAAATTGCTTTTGAAATAGAAACTGGAAGTAACTTAAATTCTAAAAAAGCTGAATTTGAAGAGAAAATGAAGAAAAATAATGAAAAATATAAAGAAGTTTACATTGTTTTAACAAATTCAAGTGACGAAGATAAGTATAAACAATATGCTAGAGTAATTAAAAGAAAAGACTTGAAAGAACAACTAAAACAAATATTAAAAGTTTAATTGGTGATTTAATGGTAGAAAACTCAGAAAATTATAATACTTTCAAAATAGTAAACATTGTTTTATTTTCACTCGCAGGATTATTTTTCTTAGTTGACTTTTTACCTTTTGCTCAATATTATACTATTTGGTTTTTACTTCCAGTATCGATTGCAGGACTTATTATTAGTGTTACTGCTTTGAAAACAGAATTTGTTTTTGACATTATCGTCTTAGTTTCTGCTTTATTTCAATTAATCCCACTTTTAGGCGTTCTAGGAACTATTGCAGGATTAATTTTATGCATACTAAAAATAGTAAAATTAGTTAGCTTAAAAGAAGAAAAACACAAAAAATAATTTAATTGCCTGTTCGGTCTCCGAAGTCTAGTATTAGTTTATTTTTTATGGCGTATTGTCTTAGTGTGTCGCTTAGTTGTGATTCATCTCCTTCTACGTGATTAATTACGAATTGTAATGCTTTTGTTTTGTCTCCTTTATAATTTTTTAGGGCTATTCCGTAATACATTTCTTCTATTTCGTCTAAATTTTCTATTACTTCTTCTAATTCAGTCATTTAATTCACCTTTAAGCGTAGCTTGTTTGAGTTAATGGTTTGTTGTTCCATTTCCAAAATCTTCCGATTCTCTTTTCTTTAATTCTTGCCGTAATGAGTTTTTTGTTTTCGCTTTCTTGTCCTGGGACTACTTGCTCGACAAATCCGTCTTGTGTGCTTGAAATTACTTTATTCATTAATCGAATTAGTTTTGCTGTCTTTCCTGTCTTGCTAATTTCAATTATTTTGTAAAAATCAATATTCGTTTGATCGTAACCCCAAGAATGATATAAAACGTCTCCGACTTTGAAACTCTTCTCTTCTTCAAAACCTAAAACTTCTGGAATCGTCAAGGTTTCTTGTTCTTTAGGTTGTTTTATGTATTGTTCAAGGCTGATTATTCCAATATATCGGGCATAATCATAACCCGAAGTATCAACGAATAAGAATAAGTTTTCTTGTTTTAAGTTGATAATCCAAAAACGATTTTTTGAATAATCCGCATTAATAAGTTCTTCAAAATTAGTAAAAGTAGCGTGTTCAATGTTCTTGTTTTCTCCGCATAGTGTTCTGATTATTTGGTTTATTTCTTGTGGTTTAATAAATTCGTTTATTGAATCATAAACTTCATTAAGAGTAAAAGCTTTTCTTGCTAATAAAATTCTTTGATTTTCAGTCATTCAAAACACCTATAATATAATATATACTAACTAGTATATATACTTAATGGTATAGTAAAGATTATATACTCTCTTTATTATAATCTTAGTATATGATTGAATGTCCGAAATGTCATTTTCAATTCGAAAATAAGTTAACTTGCTTAAGATGTGGTTTTAAGTGGCATCAACAAAAAGATACTTTGCCTGTAACTTGTGCTAATCCTAAATGTAAGAGTCCTTACTGGAATAAACCAAGAAGAAAACCTAAAAATTAGTTATTTGAGTTTCTTGGTTACTAGTTTTTGATCTGAAATCCACGCTATTAGTATATTTCGAATTTTTTCTGTATTCGTATCTCCCATTCCTGCTAGTTTATCTAGTAGTTCTGCGACATCGTTTGATATTGTTATAGTGTATCTTTTACTCATTTTTGACCACTTCTTCAAAAATATCATGTTTTTGATGCTTTTAATACTACTATAAGCACCTAATAGCATACTTTAAACACCCACTTATTATTAGTATAATTTGAGGTTGGTTGTTAGGTTGTTATTTTTTCTTGTTTTTTTGTATGTAGTCGGCTATGAATTCGTCTAATACCTGGCTTACGCTTTTGTCTTCATCAATGACCATTTTTTTGAATTCTTTATAATTAGCTTTATTGCCTATGAATGCGATTTGTTTTTTGCCTTGTTTTTCTAAATCTTCTTTTTCCATTGTAATTGTATAAGTATAGAAAGCTATTTAAATACACTAAGTATATTTTATTATAAGTATACACTTATAGAAGTGTAGAAAGGTGAAAGAAATGACTTGGTTTGAGATGTTGATGCAAGAAGCAAGAAAACAACATATGCTCGAAGAACATGAAGAACAAAATTCTGGTTTAGAAGATTGGTTTTAAGTGAATTGATAGAATGATAAATCTTGATGAAATTAGGAAACTGAAAGAAGATGTTTACGGTCACGAGAAACGTTATGCGGGTTTACTGATAACTCTTCAAGAATCTTCAATGAACGAAGAATCTAAAATGAGCATTAAAGCATTTCTTAATGATTATTTAGCAAGAGGAAATAGTAAAGCTAGGGCTTTGAAGTATGGTTATTCATTAAAGAGATTGGCTTTATTCATTTCAGAAAAGTCAATTCATAAATTAAGCAGAGAAGAAGTAACCGATTTAGTTCTGAAAGTCCAAGCAAGCGAATTAAAGAAGAACACACAGAACGATTTGTTGTTGTCTTTAAAGATTTTCTATAAATTTGTTAAAAAAACCGAAGTTTATCCCGAAGAAGTTAGTTGGATTAAGATTAGAGAAGAAGCTAACATTCTTACAAAAGACGATTTAATTACTCCCGAAGAATACAAGAAATTATTTGATACTGCTTCAAATTTGAAAGACAAAGTTTTACTAGTATTATTACACGAAACTGGTTGCAGAATTGGAGAACTTTTAACTTTAACCTTAGAAAGAGTCATTTGGGATGAAGAATCCGAGTGTTATCAACTTAATGTTTATGGAAAAACTAAGTTTAGAGTTGTTCCCGTAATTGAAAGCGTAAAGATTCTAAAAGAATATTTAGGTAATCATGAATTCAAGGACAATCTAAAAGCTTCGTTGTTTAACGTTGAAGGTCACGTTAAATCTTATTCTTATGGTGCGTTAACTAAAAGATTAGGTAAAGTTCTGAAAAGAAGCGGGATTGTGAAACGAATTCATCCACACTTATTCAGACATACAGATATTACTGAAAAAGCGGGAGAATTATCAGACCAAGTAATGAAGAAACTTTATGGTTGGACTGCTGATTCTAAAATGTTGGACACTTACTCACACTTAACAAATAAATCAGTAACACTCAAAATGAAAGAATTTCACGACAAAAAAGAATCAAAAGACGTAAGAATAAGCAAAGCACTAGAACAAATTAAGAAAATGTTGTTAACAAAACAAAAGGTGATTGAAGTCGGGTTTGAAGAAATTAAAAAGAATCCCGAAGAAAGAGAAGTATTCGTGAAATTGCTAATGGAAGTCAGCAAGTATCATAAGCTTCAAAAGAATGAAAAAAATGTTGAATATATAAATAAAAAAAGTGGTGATTTACTCCTACAGCATGGTGCAGGGAGAGGGATTTGAACCCCCGAACCCACAAAGGGAATAGATTCCACATCTTTCTGGTAAAACCTTTGGTCTTATAACCACTTTTGAATAGAACTTGAGTCTATCGCATTTGACCAGGCTTTGCTACCCCTGCATTAG
>CABMDW010000019.1 GCA_902385045.1 uncultured archaeon
AAATTGGGTTATCTGATAAGATAACTGTTCTAACCAAAACTGACCACTTTCAATATAACAATACATTCTACATTACTCCAATCTTACCTAAAGCTCCAACTTGTCCTATAGATGGTATCATTAACTCAACCAGTTTTAAGTTATGTTTAATTAGAGAAAATCTAGTAAATAACAGGATTGATAATACATACTTTGAACACTTTGACCTTATCTTAAATGGATTTGGGAACGTATATAGGAGAGATGGTAAATTGTTTCATAGTGGGTCAGTTATCCAACATGATTATACAACGACTGATAATGGAATTAGCGTTATAGATGTGGAACTAACTAGCAAAAGAATTATCTATACAAATAAGACAATGATACCAAATGAATATGGGTTTTCAAAATTAGAGGTTAATAACAACACATGTCCAATTTTAGATTTCCCATTTAGAAAGATTAACACTTTGAGATTAGATATAAGCAACTCATCTTATGATTACATTGACCATCTAATTAATGACCTGAAACAGAGATACACAATTCAGAACATAGAACAAATTAACAAATCAAATTCTATCGTAAATATCATGGAAGGTATCGTTCAAACAAACATTAAATCTCTTGATGTTCAAGATGAGTTAATTCGGTCTATGTTTAAATCACCAGAAATATCTCAAAATGTGATAGAACTACACCACAAATACTTCTCTGAAATTCAAATTCCACAATCTCATAACATACCTCGTTGGCATCTAATGAAGTTAGAATTTGATAACTTATATTGCTTTGGTCAAGGAAATGTTATAGACTTTACAAAATTAGAAAATAGCATAACTGGAGTTATTGCTCCAAACCAAGCAGGTAAGTCATCAATCATAAACATTCTTCTTTTTGCTATGTATGGAGTTATAAACAAAGGAACGATTAAGAACTTAGTTAATAACAAAAACGAAGTTGGGTGTGCTAAAGTATTCTTTGAGATTAATGGGCACCCATACTGGATTAAACGAGTTGTAAAGAAGGGAAAGATTTATACAGAAAGGAGTTCTGAAGTTGATATAGGTGAGAACTCAAATATCACTAATACAATTGTAGCACTTCAAGATGATTACGATTCGTTCATTCGGATGAAACCAAAGGATAGAAAGTCATTTTTAATTGAGTTGTTTAACATTCATTTATTTGATGAGTTGTTTGAGAAGGTGTCTTTAGATAGAAAGGAACTAAAAGGTAAGATTGATTTGTTAAAGTCTCAACTTCAAATCAAGAAAAAGAAAGAGTTTGAAAACATAAAGGATGTGCTTTCAAATGAAGTTCAAAAACTAAAAGAGCAACGAGATGTTATAAATGAAAAATTAAAACAACTGAAGCAAACAGATAAGTTGATGAACAATGAAACTTTTAACTCAGATGTTAGTCAGTATGAAGTTGATTTTCTAAGAGAACATGAATTGTATCAAAAGGGAACTGATAAGTTGATGATACAATATCATGATATTAAACAAAGAATTGATACTCAAGCTGAAATAAAGTATAAACAGTTTGTAGCTCTAAACTCATCTAAATTCAATGAAAAGACATATAAGGAAAATCAACTGTTTTTAACTAAGAATGTTGATTGGTATGTTGGAGAACGAGTGGTGCCATGTCAGTTTGATAAAAAGAAACTGGATGAATTAGAAAAGATAGTTGGTGATAAAGATATAGCTAAACATGCTTCTAAGTTAGCTAAGATTAAGTTTAGCATTGAAGATTTATCAAAGAAACTATTCCCAGCGGTTCTACCTCAAGTTGGCATTGGTCATAAACCAAACATTGACCATACTCAGATGTCAATCAAATTAAAGATGTTGTTAGGCAAACAGGCATTTCTCAAAGATAGAACCGGACAACTTAGATTACTAAAGGTTCAAATGCCAAATGAAAATGAAGTTAAACTAGAGATGATTTTAAATCAAGTGTTTGGCATTAGTCCAACTGATACAAATGAAAGTGTAGATAGAGAAATTAGGGTGGCACAAGACCAACTACATGCCTATGAATTTTATAGCAATCGTGAAACTGAAGAGCAGATATCAATTTTGAAAGATGCCATGACTAAAGCTCAGTTGTATGATACAAGTGTGAGAGAATTAGAAGAAATGAAGAAACAGGAGAAGATTTATAACAATAACTTATATCTACAAGCTAAAGGCTATGTAGAAGATTATGATATCTATCAGAGAGGAATTCAAGAGATGGAGAAAAAGTTAAATGAGTTAAAAACATTTCAGCTTTTAACTAAGGTTATAACATTGAAGTTGAGAGATGGAGGAAACACTACAAACTTGAGAGATGAAATTGAGACGTTAAATTGGGAGAAGTTCAAGAACCAAAGTGAGATAGAGAGAGCAATGGAGAAACTAATCCAACTGAGAGACTGTAGAAACATTTTATCTGGATATAACTTAATTAATCAATACTATAAAATCTTGAACCCAAAGGAGAGAGAAAGCATTCCATTTAGGCTTCTATCTAGATTTACAGATGAGTTTGTCAAGTATATAAATGATATCCTTAGAACGTTTGCTAAATATACAATCAAGATAACTAAAGACTTTGAAATTTATCTTGACAATGATATACCGATAATTCAAGCTTCTGGTGGTCAGAGATTTATCATATCAATCTTAGTGCGTATGGCTCTAGCTGAAATTAGTCATATGATTATACCAGATATGATTATGATTGATGAAGGGTTTGGTTCTCTAGATGAAAACAATGTATCAAACATTATAACATTTGTTAAATCAATCAAAGAAAGGTTCCGTTTAACATTTATTGTTTCACATATGGAACTTTTACATTCAATCATTGACAATCCTCTAACTATATCTCAAGTTGATAATCTTAGCTTTGTTTCAAATGCTTATAGAGGATTAGTTAGTCTTGAACCTGAATTTGTTCCAAAAAGAGAACTACCAGTTGATATGAATGATTTCATTCTAAATGAAGAGAGCAAAAAGTATCACTGTAAGTTTTGTGATAAAGAATATGATAAAAACAAACTATCTAAGCACTTTAACTCAAAGAAACATCAAAGCAATCGTTCATCAAATTAAAGGAGTGTATGAGTTTAATATAACAATGGAAGTTGAAATTCAAACAGAAGGTGATACAGATTGTCCAATTTGTTTAGAACCTTTAAATGGCACCAAATCAGAAATTGAAACATCATGTCATCATAGATTTCATTCTAATTGTCTTTTGAAATCAATATTCACTTCACAAGGTAATCATTTGTTATGTCCTAAATGTAGAACAGATATATCTGACATCGTAGAAGATACACAAACGATGCCAACTAACTATCATCCAACACCCAGTGCTCCAGTTATAGACTACCATCCAATCACTATTTCATCATCTGACTTTTTACATCAGACTGGAGAAGAAGTTGTTGTTGCTGGAGAACATTTTAGTAGTGCGGATGCCTATTATCAAGTTCATCCAAATGGGTTATTATTGCCTACTAACTTTATATCAAGAAATAGCATATCATCAATTATACTTGAACCAGTATCTAATGGAACATTCAATCCATTATCAACATCTTTTACAAATCTACATATTAAATCTGATGTAGAAATCCGAATTAGAGATTATTTTGCGCATAGACAAGCTATAAAGGTTTGAACGTTTTATTTTTTTATATAACAAAGATGGAAGAAGAACATAACTCAGTTGCTGGATATAAGATAGTCCCATCACATATGATTGTTTGGGAATATGAACCACCGAGTTTTGACCTAGCAATTACAGACTATCGTGATACACTTGATACATATCCACCTGAACAAGCTAAAGAAATCATAGATGCGATGCGGGGCGCGGAAAATGCTTTTATTAGTTTGAATTGGTAAATATTACATGCTTGAAATCATAAACGATATATCCTCTTGTAGATAATATCCAGCTTCGTTTTAAATTTGAACGTTATAATTTTTTATCTATCAAGAATGGAGATTTTATCAGACGATATCCTGTATCTTATCTTGCGAAAGTATCTAGAGAAATGTAATTGCGTCCAGATTAAGAAGCTTATAAAGATACCATATCCACATTTAGTTAATATCTTAAAATTTAATGATGATATAAAAAGATTATTTAATAGACCAACAATTATTATGCGTAAATACATGTCAAATATAAGACGCACTAGCATTGGATATATGGACTGGAACAAATGGAGAAGCGGTAAAAAATATCGTTGGCCACTAAATTATGACCTTTCTTCATATTGGAACGATAAAAATGTAAATAACATTACATCTCTCTATACAATCTGCGAACTTCCAAATCATCAATTTCTAGATTGGTATAATTTACATGTAAATGGGCATCACGGTATTTTATCATCTATAACTATAGAAGGAGAAGACATAACTAAAGTTTCTATCAAAACACTTCCAGATATTGAAATTTATAGGAGATATTTTCTAAAAAATAAGTTAATTACAATATGTCCATCTGTTGCTGGTTTGATAACTCACGGTCATCATAATTGGATGGAATTCTATATGAAAGTAATAGCCAAAAATGTTAAACACGTTTGGTGTAAATATATATGGGTAAAACCAGTAGATAGGCAACGAATGGAACAACGTCTTGAAATGCCACATATTTTCTATGATAAAAAGAACCATAGAATTACAACTAAGCTTGTGTATGATGGTTATTATAGATGTTGGTTAGAAGAATGAATTTAGTTTTTTTAAATTAACTATTGAATTATCATAGATTGTAGCTCACATTCAATTTTTAATTTGGTCTAGACCTTCATTTGATAGCATCAGTCTAACTTTAGCAATCTCTAAAATAGAGTTGATTTTTTGTTTTCTAACATCTTCTGTCTCATAATCAACATATCCAACTCTGAATAACTCAATCATTTCTTGTTTAAACTTTTCAACGTCATTAGTAGCTAGAGCAACAATTGAGATATCTCCCTTATATGTAATGAAGTAAATGAAATCCTTTTGACATTGTTGATTAAGCTCATACTCTCTAATTAGAAAATGATAGTTCTTAAAGTGGGCTAAAAAGTTCTTAACTTTAGCTTCACTGTCAAAGTTTGCCACGTATCCAGCACAGTCAGATATGACAAATACAGACATGGTTATAAAAAATTGAATGTTATTTTTCAATTAACATATTAACAGACAAAATGGCTGACAATCATTCTGATTCGGAAATTGAAGATGATGAAATTGAAGACGTTGATGGAGACGAAGTTGTCGCTGATAATGACCAACCAGAACAACCAGCACCAAATACAAAATATAACACAGCGTTTGAAACTCCAGAACATCCAGAAGATAATAATCTAATTCAATTCATTATCATCACTAAAAATGATAAAAAATATAGTTGCCCTGAAAAGCTAATCAAACAATCTAAAGTTATCCAATCACATATTAACTCTCTAAAGGTTGATACATTAAAGAGTTCTGAAATTACATCTGGTGATTTATTCTACATTACATCCATGTTGTCAAAAGATAAGCTAACAATTGATGACTTACCAAATAACATGGATTGTGTTCTAAGAATGGTTCAAGTTAGTTATTTACTTGGGCTAAATGAACTTCATGATACTCTTTGTCAATTTACAGCTTATTATATTGATTTTAAATGTAATTCATTATACACTAACGTCAAGCAACTTGTCGGTGTTTAATTGCTTGAATTAAACCATCAGAATTAATTCTCTTACATGTTAATTTGTTTTTTATGACTACATCTTCCACTTTGCTAACTGTCTTATCCAAGATATATAGTTCCTTTAAACGTTTGATTAAATTCATATGTTCTCTATCTTCTACAAATTCTTCTAATTTTGTTAAGCTATAAACTGGGTCGTCTATAACAATACATTTGAGATAATTAGAAAGGAAACGATATGTGTTATAGAATTCTGTAAGACTATCAGAGGTAATACGAATAGTATTTGCTTCACTATTATAGTGAAATATTGTTTGAACATCATATCCAACTAAATTGATAAATGGAACATACATTCGGTGTAAATTCTTATTTGCAACCGGATTAACATCTAAGCACTTATACTTATCTATAATTTGGCTAACACATAAACTTGATTGATAAAGAACAGTTCGATTTTCAATGTTAATTCTCTTTAAAATGTTAATGATACAGTCATCATCTAAGTCAGATAAATGAAGTTTATTTGGATGCGGAATTAAACATAACTTTCTAAATTGATTGAAGTTAGTGTCATCTGGATTATCTTGATGATAATTGTAAATAACTTTTTCATTTTTACTCATTAACAACTTATAACCTCGTTTTTCATACTTTTCGATTGTATCAAACGCACTAAGATGCTTACTTTTCATGAGCTGATATACTGGCATTTGTCCATTTGTTATCATCGTATAAAGAAATGATGGTAAAATGTTGTAATTGTTAATTGGATATCCAACATACCATTGGCGAACTGCGGGTAAATGAAAGTTTGAAATTAACTTTGGAATTGAACATGTTGAACGAAATACATCAATTGTAATATGTTCTAATTTAAGTTCATAATGAGATTGATTAATTTTATTTACCTCAGCAGTTTCAATTGTGTTATTATTAACTACTTCTTTAATCATCTTAAACACAGAAGTGAATTTTTCTACCCAATCTTCAGTTTTCATTTCATAAGACGCTCCTTTGATATAAACGGCCAAATCAATATCCTTTAATTTGAATGATGACTTTCGCATGATACCACATTTGAGAAGAGTTGAACCACATAGAGCAATTTGATATTCATCAGTATCCCAAACTAAATCAGATAATAAATGTAAAGTTGTAGCTTCAATGTCATTCTCAATTAATTCTAAATTATAGTTATAAAGAACTCCCTTTTCATATATAGAACTTGGAGATATTCCATTTGATAAATTATATATCTTTGAGTTGATTGCTTTACAACTATGTAAAAATGAATTTCTAGAAACACGTTTATGGCTTTCTACCATGTCCATATCATCTTTTAAATTTAAAATAAATGATAATTTATCTACATTATCAAACCGATTAATTCGTTGTTCTCCATGTAAAATTGTGCTAATTAAAGTTCTATGTGTAATGGTATTATGTCGTTGAATATAGCTATGAAAATAATTTGGATTAATTATAGTTAAACACTCATCATAATCCTTTGAAGAAACATCATGGAACCTATAATCTTCAGGTTGTGTCTCATCATGCTCATTAGGTAATTCTTGTGGCTTCCATTCTTGTTTTCCAAATGGTAATAACTCAAATGATTTCTTGTAGCTTTCAAAAACATCATCAACATTAGCATTGCTTCCAATTCTTTGAAGTCTAGCGCGGATATTATCCTTTAAGCGAGCAATTCGTTTTTCAGTTAAAGTCTTAGGCATCAACATGAACTTATTTTCTTTCAAAATATACTCATCATCATTCTCATCATCTTTGTTTTCACTTTTATCATCATTTTCTTCTTCTGTATCCCTTGGAAACTTACGATACTTTAGAACATTATTATCATATTTGATTAGTTCTAAGCAAGCAGGAAATATAAGATTGAATTTAAGCATTTTGACAGTTGTTTTATACATCTTTAAAATCTATTCAATTTTTTTATCAAATTAAACCTTAATCAAATCTGACATATATAAAGATGACAACGACATATACAGATAGTGTTTATATTGAAAATTTAACATCAGGAACACATTTTAATACACCAACTCTTGTTCAAATTCCAGAAAATTACGCAGGAACAGTAGAATTATCAACGGGGCCTTATGCCGGTTCATATTTTATGACAGTCGTTCCGGCAACTGGACTAGCAGGAGCTACCAGCTGTTTTGAGATTACAAAGTCTGACCAAACATTAGTTGGACAATGTTGGAGAGTAGCACATACAACTGGTTCTAGAGGAGAAGGTATTATGTTTGAGTGGCCAGCTAATCAAAGACCAGCAATCAAAAACTTTCCACAACCTAGTGGTGCTACAGGAGCCTTAATTGATTATTATGTAAGATTAATGGGATAAAAACAAACTAACTTTGTTATTTTTTATATAGGGTAAGGTAAAAAATGACAACATCTCCAACAATCTTTCCAGGTGATGTCCTTATTAATTCTACAGGTGCTTCTACCTATGGTTATGGTGTTTTAACATTATCCAGCGCCGCTAGTTGTAATACATTCATTGTAAATACTAACAAATTTCGAATTACTGTTAGTTCTGGTGATACATATATTGGAGATAACTTGTTTAAAGTCGTCGGAGCAACTGGGCAGCTAAACATTGGAGGTAATGTAGCTGTCAATAGTCAATTTCAAGCAAATGCTAATGGTTCGCTCTATATCGGAACAAATGTAGCTAGTGCCACTGAAATTTTATTTTCAGTTGCCGGCACAACAGGAACGACAATTGTTGGAGCGAATAAATTTCAGGTAGCTGGTTCTGATGGTGGAATTACAGTCGGCTCAAACACGGCAAATGGAACTGTCAGCTTTCAGGTTCTCGCAAATGGAACGTTTTACCTCGGGTCTAATCTTGCCTCAGTCCCTCAGTTTATCGCTTATCAGAACGGACAATTTAGCGGTGGCGTTAATGCTACAGTTGGAGGAAACCAACAATACATGATGACTGCTAATGGAACTCTAACGCTTGGTGCTAACTTAGCCGCTGGAGCTAATATCACACTAGTTGGGTCTAATGGCTATGGTGATTTCTCTGGTAATTTACATGTTGGTGGAGATGTTATTGTTGATGGAAACATTAGTGCTAACTTTGCCGTGCCGGAAATTATCACTCAAAACAACATTACGGTATTTAACAATGGAACGGCTACAACGCTATCAATTGGTTCTGCTACAACTGGAGCTTATCTCATTATTGTTGAGACTAACATTGGAACTAGTGGAGTGTATGCTGTATCAAAAGCACAGACAACAGATGTCGCCGCCGCTTCAGGTTTCCAACGGTCTAAGAATAGCTCAATTGCGAATGAAACATACATTGATGTTTATTGGAATGCTAGCAGTCGTGTTTCAATTGGGCGCGCTTCTGGTGATACAGGAGATATTACAGCTAGAGTTGCTATGTTCTCTGTAGCATAAAAAAATAAGATAATATAAGATAAGATGAAGCTGAATATAGACGCATTAGTTTCTAATATAACAAGTATCTCAATTGCTCTAGCATTAACTTCATTTCTTGGAAAGGCTATAGAACAATTAACACATAAATCTCCATCGCTTGGAATTCATTTTATCTATGTGTTGATTGTTATCATCATCTGTCTTCTAATCATGTTTATCTATAATAGATGCTCAAAGAAGCCAGCATCTCTGTTAGGTGGTGGCGATAGCAAAATCATTTCGTAATCTCAAAAACTTATCTGAGCAGAAATTAAGCAATCTCATTGGAGGATGTAAAATGATATCATCTATGTTTTTTATCTTATGTGTTCCTTTATGTCCGTTCATGATATGAACTTCAAATGGTGGAGTATCTGTTAGTTCTTTGTAGTCTTTAAATTTATCACATGACAAAATTGGTATCTTATGCTTATATGACAACCAAAGCATGTAAGCATCATCTCTACCAAGCCCGCTATGAGCCATGCCCTTTGCTTTGCCAACCACTACATATATGGTTGTTTTGTTTCTTTTAGCACATTTCATTAACTCATCTAATTGTTCTTTTGTCATCTTTTCATGTTCTCTATCTTTCAAAACAAACCTAAGCTTAGCTTTGACGTTTTGAGATAAGTAATCAATGACTTTGATTATATCATCATGGCTAAAGTTTGGAACCAACTTGTTAGTTATGTTCAATGTATCAACTATCATTTCATCCCATTCAACCCCACCAAATGCCAACCTATCTTTATAAGTTAGTCTGATACTAATTAGAATGATTATAATTAAGAAGATGATGAATAATGCCTTTGCTATAAAGGTCATGTGAATAAATTTGAATATATAAAAACATGATTATTATTTTACATGTCAAAGATGCGTATTGTCAAAGACAAGATTGTGTTGGTTGAGGGTAAGTTTCACTTGATGAAAACCAGACAAGTGTTTCTCATCCTCAAAGCATTTTCTAGAAGACATACGAATGTATATCCAATTGAAGTTATTATCAAATGTTTGGGGGTTGTAAAATACATAAATAAGATTTTAGGATTTCATGGATATGAGTTCCTTTTAACTCTATTTTACATGGAACAATCTATCAAAAAGATAACTAACATTCATTCTACATTCTTTGAAACTTTGTATGTTAGCTCAGCAATGATTGTTCATAAATTCACTCAGGATGCTCCTTATAGCAACAAGACACTTATAGCTATGATGGCTAGAGATTCTAAAATAGTTTTTGACAAGGAAACTATCGAACTGATGAATAATAATCAGATTAAATTGATGGAAACGTTAGATTGGTCTATTCATGACACATTGTATCAAAAAAAATTCCATGATTTCTGTAGTGATGTATATCTCTCTAACTCATTTAGTCCATATATCTAAAACAAACTATCATCTTTCAGTCTAACAACTAGTGTATCTTCTATTTGATTTATCTCTTGAAGATAACTCTCTGCTAGTCCAACTTTTCGTAGAGAACTTAAGATTTCATTTACGTTCCAATCATATTTGCTTCTTTGACGAAAGACAACACCAAAGAGCTTGTTTCTGCGCATGAAGCTTTGAATTCTCCACAAAGATGACATTTTCACTTTCGGAAACTTGTAGAGATACTCATTGAGCATTGCTCCAGATAAATCTGGAATGTAGAAACATATAGGTTTCGCACTTTCTGGTGGCACTTGATACTTCTTACATGTCTGGTCATTGAACAACTTGACATCACCAAATTGAGAGCACGAACAGATAATGACAAATCTAACATGGTTCATTTTTGACATTTGTGCTTGACCAAAGATATACTATTTTTTATTGTTCAATTCTTTTGAATTTGCTCACGCTCAATTTTATCAGATAAAATTTGCTCACACTCAACTTTGTTTAAAGTTGGCTTATAATGTAATTAACTACATTTTCTCTATGTTCTCCATTTACTCTAAAGTCTTTTTGGTCAATGTCTAAGTTAGAGCCTAAGATAATCTTATTTGGCTTTTCGCTCATGTATTTGTTATATAATGCTTCTAATTTTCTGAGATAATCTAATGTAATGTGCTCCTCTCCAGCTCTATTTCTGCTTCTCACTCGTTGATAACATGTTTCTACATGATTTTGAAGAAAAACGAATGTAGCATTTTGAAAATCAAATGACTTAACTAATGGTCTAAATGTAGAACACCAATCTAGATACATTTGATATTCAACATCTGTAAAATTATCTCTGTTAGCTTCAACAAATAAGATGTCAGAATCAATTGACCTCTCAAGGATGACATAATCATAGTTGCTTAGAGACGATTGAAGAGACACTAAATTGTTAATCTTAGTGATGTGAGCATATGTTTGAAACTTATAAGCATTCTCCTTTGGATTTTTGTAATACTCCTGAAGGATACCTACTTCTTGCCACTTATCAACTGGTTCTTTCACCACATAAACTTTCTTTTGAAGCTGAGACAGTTTCTTAGCTAGGCCATCCATTAAAGTTGTCTTGCCTTGAGAGATATTACCTTCAATGACAATGATTTTAGCCATTTTTGTTTGTATATATTATAAAAACAAATTGTTAGTTCAATTTTTTCTAGACATGGTCTAAGATT
>CABMDW010000020.1 GCA_902385045.1 uncultured archaeon
AATTTCAAAATGCTAATCACTCTGTAAGAGTTACTGACGAGTTCATGAATGCTTTTGAAAATAAGGGTACTTATGAAACAAAATTTGTTACTAGTGGAAAAACTTGTGAGGTTTTAGAAGCTGGAGATGTAATGAAGGCAATTGCTGAAAGCGCTTACTTGTGTGGAGATCCTGGAATCCAGTTTGACGACACGATTAACAAGTGGCATCCTTGCATTAATTCTGCTAGAATCAATTCTTCTAATCCTTGCAGCGAGTACATGTTCTTGGATGATACTGCCTGCAATCTTGCTTCACTTAATTTAATGAAGTATAGGGATGCTGAAGGAAAGTTTAATGTTGATGCTTACAAGCATGCTATTAAAATAATTATTTCGGCTCAAGAAATGCTTGTTAGTAATTCTTCTTATCCTACTGCTGCTATTACGCAGAATTCTTTTGACTTTAGGCCGCTAGGAATTGGTTACGCTAACTTGGGAGCATTACTCATGTCTAAAGGATTAGCTTATGATTCTGAAGAAGGAAGAAATTGTGCTGGGGCTTTGACTTCAATTTTATCAGGTTATGCTTACGCAATTAGTTCATTGATCGCGAAAAAGCTTGGAGCCTTCACTTATTATGATACTAATAGGGAACCTTTCTTGAAAGTCATAGGAATGCATAGGGAGGCAGCTTATAATTTGAAGGGAGATGGAGTTCCTGAAGATGTTTATGCTGAAGCTCAAAAAGTTTGGGATGATACTTTGGCTTACGGAGAAAAGTGGGGTTACAAGAACGCTCAAATTTCGGTGTTAGCGCCAACAGGAACAATTGGATTTCTCATGGATTGTGATACTACTGGAGTAGAACCGGACATTGCATTAGTCAAGTACAAGTGGCTAGTAGGCGGTGGAATGATTAAAATTGTTAACAACACTGTACCAGAAGCTTTAAGCAATTTAGGTTATAGTGACACTGAATGTAAAGCAATTTTGAATTACTTGAAAGAAAATGATACTATTGAAGGAGCGCCTTTTCTCAAGGAAGAACACTTGCCAGTATTTGATTGTGCTTTCAAGCCAGCAAAAGGAAAAAGAAGCATTCACTATTTAGGACACTTGAGAATGATGGGAGCAGTACAACCATTCATTTCAGGAGCAATAAGCAAGACTGTGAACATGCCTAATGAAGTAACTGCTCAAGACATCATGGATACTTATGTTTACGCTTGGAAGTTAGGAATCAAGGCAGTAGCAATTTATCGTGACGGTTGCAAGAGGTCACAACCACTAACTACTTCACTAAAGAAGGAAGAAAAGAAGGGAGAAGCACAAGTAATGGAATTAAAAGTTTCAGTCGCTCAAAGAAAAAGATTACCTGCTGACAGGCAAAGTTTGACGCACAAGTTTGAAGTAGGTGGAATGGAAGGATACTTGATCGTAGGATTGTATGATGATGGAAGTCCAGGAGAATTATTCCTAGAAGTTTCACGACAAGGATCCACTTTAAACGGTTTCATGGATTCCTTTGCAACAAGCGTTTCAATAGCATTACAATATGGAGTGCCATTAAAAGTTTTAGTAAGAAAATTCATGCACTCAAAATTCGAGCCAGCAGGAATTACTAAGAACAAGCAAATCAGATTCGCTTCAAGCATTCTAGATTACGTTTCAAGATACTTGGCCTTGAAATTCTTGACATCACAAGAATTACAAGAAATAGGATTATACGACGGGTCAAAACAAGAGACTTTGAAACCATTAGTGAATAATAATGGAGACGACTTGCTAGGAAAAAATGAAAAAACAACTGAAAAACTAGGCGAGCCAGCAGTCCACCAAGTTTCAGACACTTTTCAACAACAATCAGACGCGCCCATGTGCACTACATGCGGAAACTTAATGGTAAGAAGCGCTGCATGCTACAAATGCTTTAACTGTGGAACTACAAGCGGCTGCTCATAAGGCACCGCATTTATTTTATTTTTTTTTCAATTCTTTTGGAAGTCTTTCTTTTTGCCAGGCAAGCCAGTATTTTCGTAAGTGTTTAGGAAGTTTTTTAGTCTGCCAACTTAATTCTTTACGCAATCTACTTTCAAGGTTAGTTGGATTAAGTGAAATTATTTTAAGAGAATAATACGCTGGGCCGAACGCATGTTGTGGAACATGCGCGGTTGCTACTGCCTGTCCACAAGCACGAGCAGCAAAACAAGCAGCCTCACTTTTTTCTTTAACTTCACGAGCTGCAGCATGACTTGCAAGAGACGCTCCACGAATTTCCTTCATGCTAAAAACTCCAGTACGAATCCACTCTCTACAAACTTTCAAAGCATTTCTAGGGCGGTCATCCTTTGGTTTAACTTTCTCGAAAATAGGTAAGACTCGTTCAGCGCAAGTAACAGCCCAAACTGCTAATAATTTTTGATCAGCTTTACTAAACTTTTTCATTTACAATAATATAAAAAACAAGCAAACTTTAATTGCCTAGGTGAAAATAAAATGAAGAAAATGTGGAAACAAAAAATATCCAATTCAGGAAGTGCAGCCTACGGACTAGGATTCATAGGCGCAGCAGTTTACTACATCAGCACTGCAACCGGATTCTGGATGGGAGTCCTAGGATTCTTGAAGGCACTAGTCTGGCCAGCATTCCTCGTATACGGACTACTAAAATCACTCGGAATGTAATCTCTCAAAAGTCAGGGTCAGAGCACTAAACTAAATAACTGTACTGCATTCTTCAAGTTTCTTTTGATATATCGAATATAATTTTCCACAAGCTTTTTTTCCATTTTCAATTTCTTTTCTCAATAATTCTCTGCTTTTTTCATCATCAATGTTTAAACTTATTAAGTTGTGTACAATATAATTTCTAGATTCATTAAGTTCAATTAATTTTTCATACAAATCTTCATCTATAATTTCTAAATTTAAATAAATTAAACAAAGTGTTGGAAATTTTACTTTACTAATTTCCGAATATATTTGAGGTTTAATTGTTGCTTTTTTATTTGATTTATTTAAGTAAAAAATTATATCTTTTAAGTAGTTTTCAGTATATGCATGCAATAAAACTAAAGCTACAAATTCGTTTTTATCTTTAAGTTCTTTTTCTATTTCTTTAGTAAAATCTATTGATTCAAAAGCTACAATCTTCTTTTTCAAAAAACCTTTTAACGCCATAAAATCAACGTTTAGGTTTGTATTTGAATTTATTTCCACTAACTAAAGAAGTAGCTTCATGGTCTTTCACTACATGGACGACCCTTTTTTTAATTGTAGGATCATAAGCGTAGATAAATTTGCCCATAAAATAACTAAGAAAAGAACATATAAATTAGATATACTTAGTACAGTAATTTTGGTTCTATTTCTTCTTTAGTTTTGCCACAATTACTACAAGAATCAGTTAAAATTGTTAAATTAGGATTTCTTTTCGTCATTACCGATCCAGATTGTCCCGAACCTCTAGTAGCTTTCCTTATTTTAGCTGAAGGAATAAAATGCACTTTAATCGTTTGCTGTTGACAAAATGGACAATACCAAGTTTGAAACGCTTCTTGCCACATATTTATTCACTTACTTCATTTTGACAGGTTAATTTTGCTTGTTCTAATATTGTTTCTGTTGCTTTCTTTTGTTTATCTGGAGGATAACCGAATTTTTTGAGTATTTTCTTTACTAGTACTCTTATGTTTGCTTGTACGTTTTCTTTAATGCTCCAATCTATTGTTACGTTTTCTTTTATGGTTTTCAATAGTTCTTTTGCTATTATTCTAAGGTTTTCATCTCCCATTATTTTTACTGCTGAATCATTAGTTTCTAGTGCATCGTAAAATGCTACTTCGTCTTCTGTTAAGTCTAATTTCTTTCCTTTTTCTTGTGATTTTTTGAGTTCTTTTGCTACTTCTACTAATTCTTCTAGTGCTTGCGCAGCATCTATTGATTTTGTAGTGTACTTGTTGATAGTTTTTTCTAGTAAATCTAAGAATGATTTTCCTTCTACTAGATTTTTCTTTTGTTTTATTTTGATTTCTTCATTTAATAGTCGTTTTAGTGTTTCATATGCTAGATTTTTTTCTGGCATTTTCTTTATTTCTTGTAAAAATTCGTTTGAAAGTATTGTTACGTTTGGTTTTTTGACTCCTGCTGCTTCAAAAATATCTATTACTCTATCAGATATTATTGCTTTTGAAATAATTTGTTGTATTGCTGAGTCATAATCTTCTTTTTCTTCAGTGTTTTCGCTAGTAATTTTTTGTATTGATGTTTTTATTAGTTGGAAGAAACCTACTTCTTCTTTTATTTTCATTGCTTCTTCACTTGGACATGCTAAAGTGAATGCTTTGATTAATTGTGTAGTGTTTTTAGTGAATCTTTCTTTTCCATTTTCTTGCTTTAACACATGATTTAATGCTTGTGGTATTAGTTTCATTTTTTCGCTTGGTTTTTCATTAAAGAATCTCTTGTAATTGAATCCGTGGAATAAGTTTTGTACTACTTCTAGTTTTTCTTTCATTACTTTAATTGCATCTGCTTGTGATAATCCAATTTCGTTTCTATCTTTTGCAGAATAGCTTGAAAGTGCTTTTTTCAATTCATAGCCAATTCCAATGTAATCTACAATTAATCCTCCTGGCTTGTCTTTGAATACTCTGTTTACTCTTGCAATGGCTTGCATTAAGTTGTGTTCTTTCATTGGTTTGTCAACGTACATCGTATGTAAGCACGGAGCATCGAATCCTGTAAGCCACATGTCTCTAACTAAAACTATTTTTAATTCATCTTTTGGATTTTTGAGTCTTTCAGCTAGTTTTTCTCTTCTTTGTTTATTTCTAATGTGTTCTTGCCAGTCTATTCCGTCTGAAGCAGAACCAGTCATTATTACTTTAATTATTCCTTTGTCATCGTTTTTGTCATACCAGTTTGGTCTTAATTTTATGATTTCGTCATGTAATTCGATACAAATTCGTCTACTCATGCAGACAAACATTGCTTTTCCTTCTAATATTTTACTTCTGCTTTCATAGTGTTCTACAAGATCGCTAGCAATTCTTTTGATTCTATTTTTGCTTCCTACAATGTTTTCTAGTCTAGACCATTTTGATTTTAATTTTTCTTTTTTGTTTGATTCTTCTCCTTCGGTAACTTCTTCAAATTCGTAATCAATTTTTGGTCTTTCTTCAGGTTTTAACTCTAGTTTTGCTAGTCTACTTTCTAAATATATTGGAACTGTTGCTCCATCTTCTACTGCTTGATAAATATCATAAGTGTCAACACATTTTCCGAAGACTGCTAAAGTACTTCTATCGCTTTTTTCTATTGGAGTTCCAGTAAAACCTATGAATGAAGCATTAGGTAAAGCGTCTCGTAAGTGTTTTGCGAAACCATCAATGAATTCGTATTGACTTCTGTGAGCCTCGTCAGCAACTACTACGATGTTTTTTCTATCAGAAAGTAAAGGATATTTTCCTAACTTTTCTTCTGGCATGAATTTTTGAATCGTAGTAAAAACAATTCCACCAGAAGCTACTTTCAATAATTCTTTAATTTTTTCTCTAGAATCAGCATGAACCGGCTTTTGTCTTAAAATTTGCTGCCATTTACCAAAATTTTCAAACAATTGACCATCTAGATCATTTCTATCAGTTAAAACTACTATTGTAGGATTATCTAATTCTAAAACTAATTTTCCAGTATAAAATCCCATTGTAAGACTTTTACCAGAACCTTGAGTATGCCAAACAACTCCAGCTTTCTTACTTCCTTTGATAGCTTCCTTAGTACTTTCTAAAGCATGATTAACTGCATTATATTGATGATAAGCTGCAATTTTCTTAGCAACTCCGTCCTTATTTTTTTCAAAAACAATAAAATGCCTAATGTAATCCAATAAAATTTCTGGTTTTAACATTCCATTAATTAAAAGTTCTAATTGACTTTGATTTTTTTCTTCTATTCCATCAACTGTTTTCCATGCTGAAAATCTTTCAAAATTAGCAGTCAAACTTCCAGCTTTAGTATTCAAACCGTCACTAACAATCAAAATTTCATTATAGTTGAATAAACTAGGAATTTGAACTTTGTATGTTTCAAATTGATTAAACGCTCCATTCAAACTAGCTGATTCACTTGAAGTACTCTTTAATTCAAAAACCACTAAAGGAATTCCATTAACAAACAAAATAACATCAGGTCTACGATTATTGTTCTCTTCAATAATAGTAAATTGATTAACAACCCAAAACTCATTATTTTTTACATTTTTGAAGTCAACAAGCCAAACTTTATCAGTAACAACTTTACCATTTTTCTTAAATTCAACATCAACACCGTCAACTAAGAGCTTATGAAATTTTTCATTATTAGTAATCAAATTTTGACTATCAAAACGTAAAACCTTTCTTACAGTTTCATCAATAGCTTCCTTCGGAAAACCAGAATTAATGTTCTCTAAGGCAGTTCTTAGTCTTTCAACTAAAATTACATCCTGATAGGATTTCCTCTCAGGATTAACGCCATCTGATGCAATAATTGGACCAGAAATTTTTTCATAACCTAAATTAGAAAGAACATTCAAACAATGCTCTTCAACTTCGGCCTCATTCAGAACGCCATTCATACAATAATCATCATTTAATCGCTTTTAACTCTAATCTGACCAGACATTAACTTAGGAAGTAAAGAATCACGAAGTTCTTCCAAATTTTTTGTTTGATGAAGATTTAATTTAATTCGTTCGTTAAATTTTTCTATAATTCCATAAAATGATTTTAAAAGTTCGTTAGAGGGTATTATTGCTAAATATTCAGGTATTGCTTTTGAACTTAAATGAAGAACTGTGGATCCGTTTGCATAACTATAAGCATGTTCCTGAAATTTAGTATCTTTCAATAAATAATATATATAAAATTTTGAATAATGTTCTTTGGGTCTAACCACTACCAAATCTAGTGACGCGATCAAAGCTTTGTATTTTCCCATACTACGAATTAATGCAGGTTGACCTAAAACTTCTGCATTCTGTGTTAAATCAGTATGTGCAACTACAATTTCATCTTCATAAATTTGTTGTTCAGGTTTAAATTTACCAACATATTCTTTAAAACCATTTTCATTAAATCCGCCACCGCGAGTAATAGATTTCAAGGTCACTAAAGCATTATCCGATTTAGATAAGTCTATCGATGAATACGAACAACCTTTTATTACATCTACAAAATCTCGTAATTTTGTTACTATCCATTTTTTAGGTATTTTTCCTAATTCAGAATCAATTAATATTCCTCCTGAACTAGAATACGGTTTTCCTTTCTCGTTAGGAAATTCATAATTAACAAACCATTGTTTAAATAAAGATTGTCCAATTTTTTCAATA
Organism: uncultured archaeon; assembly: GCA_902385045.1. Lineage (GTDB taxonomy): Archaea > Micrarchaeota > Micrarchaeia > Norongarragalinales > CABMDW01 > CABMDW01. The sequence goes on from CABMDW010000020.1 coordinate 7,357, forward strand.
TTTTCATTCATTCTTTGATTAAGTTCAATTTTAGAATCAAAATCGGAGAGAATTTTAGTAAATTTTTTTCTTTCTTCAAATTTTCTAGGCCATCCAAATTTGATTTTATTTAAGTTTTCTTGACTTAATTTTGGTTGAACTGCACCAGTAATAAACGGAATAATATTTGTATTTTTTAGTTGATAATAAAGAAAAAGAGTATCCTCATAATTTTGACATTTTAAAACATGAGCGTGATTACTTACCCAAAATTTACCATTAGGTAATTGAAGCATAGGTTTTGAACCGTCACTTGTTACTGTTCCGTCTTCAGCTATTAATAAATAATTTCCATCATAATTAAAATCATCAATATAATCAATTATTCCAGCAGCACCATAATATGGATATTGTCCTTTCATTTTCAAACGTTCATTAGAACTAATTGGTTTTCTTTTGTTATCAAAATTTTGGGAAACATCTGTAACTGTAACGATGTCCCATTCTTCAGGAATCTCACCTATTTCACTTTCTTTAAATTTTATTTTTTGCTCATTCATGTAAAACTTCCTTTTCTTCATAAATTAAATTAACTATTTCGTTATCTTCTGTTTCAAAAATTATTTTTGCATTAAATTCTTTAGAATTATTTTCGAATAATATGTTTGTTTTTTTAAGATTTATTAAATCTTCTTCCGAATAAACATCCGTCAGATCAAATTCTTCTAAATCAGCAGAAGTCATTTCACTTATATCTAAAATAGTTTTCACTTCAAAATTCTTAATTTCTAAATCTGATCTTTCTAAAAAGTCAATTAACTTTTCTTTAAAATAACCTGTTTTTAGATAAGATACCAAAATAGGATATTTAATATGTACTCCGTATATCGTTTCCAAAGAAGAAATAAGAAGATTAGTATTGAATTCTAAATTTAAATTTTTCATGAATTTCTTTTTAAATTCTTTTTGTAAATCTGAATCAAAATCTCTTTCATTTTCACTTAAAACAAAAATACTAAAATAGTCATCAATATTTTTGAAATTCAGAATTATTTCCCAAATTAAAGCATCTTTAAATCCTTTTGATTCATTAAAAGGTTTTTTCTTTTTGGTTGCTTTTTCCATTAAGAGTTCCAAAGTAGGCTCATATAGTTTTCTTTCAAGTTTTAAAATGATAACAAATTTTTTTGTTTCAACATATTTTATTAATTTTTGTTTAATGAAAGCATAATAATCATAATTATCTACAGGCAATATTGTTTTTGAAAAATTAAAACTAGGAATATTGCCTAATTTTTTAATTCCCGTTTTTAATTCTTCAAATTGTTTAAAAAAATTCTCACATCTGGTATTTACTAATTCTTCAATAACAATTTCAGGTAAACCAATGAATACTAATTCAGTTAATTTATTTTTTTCTATCCATTCAATTAATTTTAAGAAATCTCCTTTTGGTTCAAAATCAGAATAATCTTTTTCCCATTCAAAATTATTTCGTATTTTATTCGTATCTAGTATGATTAGTGTTTTTGCTTCAGAAACCATGTTCTATATTCTCCAAATTTTTCTTTATTTCTTCATCAAGTTTTTTGCTTTGTTCTATTTGTTTTGTTAGTTCTGATGTTAATCTTATCATTTTTTCTTCAAATAATTCTGAATCTTTTTTTTCTTCTTTTGCACCAACATATCTTCCTGGAGTCAGAACATATTCGTGTTTTTTTATTTCTTCAAGTTTTACACTTTTACAAAAGCCCTGAATATCAGTATATTTTCCTCCCTCTCCTCGCCACGAATGATATGTTGAACTTATTTTTTGAATATCTTCTTGAGTTAATTCTTTATGTCTTCTATCAGTCATTACGCCTAACTCTCTTGCATCTATGAATAATATTTCTTTTCTTCTGTCTTTGAAGTGATGATCTTTTTTATCTCTTGTTACAAACCATAGACAAGCTGGGATCATAGTATTATAAAATAATTGACCAGGTAAAGAAACCATGCAATCAATCAAATCTGCATTTATAATATTTTTTCTTATTTCTCCTTCTCCAGAAGTATTTGAAGACATTGAACCGTTAGCTAATACAAAACCTGCAATACCAGTTGGACATAAATGGTGAATGAAGTGTTGTATCCAAGCATAATTAGCATTTCCTTCTGGTGGTTTTCCATATTTCCATCTTAAATCAGCTTTTAGTAGTTCTCCTTTCCAGTCTGAATCATTGAATGGGGGATTTGCTAATATAAAATCTGCTTTCAAATCTTTATGAGCATCATTTAGAAAACTTCCTTCATTGTTCCATTTTACAAATTTTGAATCTATTCCCCTAATTGCTAAATTCATTTTACACAGTTTCCAAGTAGTCTGATTACTTTCTTGTCCATAGATGCTGATATCATCAATTCTTCCTTGATGTGCTTGAATAAATTTTTCGCTTTGAATAAACATCCCTCCAGAACCACAGCAAGGATCAAATACTCTTCCTTGATATGGTTCTATCATTTCTACTAATAATTTTACAATACATTTTGGAGTATAGAATTGACCTCCTCTTTTTCCCTCTGCATCAGCAAATTGTCCTAAAAAGTATTCATAAACTCTTCCAAGAACGTCTTTCGATTTACTTTCTTTATCTCCTAAACCAATTGTTCCAATTAAATCAATTAATTCTCCTAATCTTTGTTTATCTAATGAAGGCCTAGCATAATTTCCAGGTAGAACTCCTTTTAATGAAGGATTATCTCTTTCAATTGCTTCTAATGCATCGTCAAGCAAAGTTCCGATAGTTGGTTGTTTAGCATTTTTTTGTAAATAATTCCATCTAGCTTCAGGAGGAACCCAGAAAACATTTTTAGATTTGTATTCATCAATATCTTCTGGATCAGATAAACCTTCTTTATCATTTTTCAATTCTTCGTAACGATCTTTAAAAGAATCAGAAATGTATTTCAAAAAAATTAGTCCAAGAACTATGTGCTTGTATTCAGCAGCATCCATATTATTTCTAAGTTTGTCAGCTGTAGACCACAATTTAGCTTCAATATCTGAACCAACACCATTAGTTTCTTTAACCACAATAATCCTTTAGAAAATTACTTATTCAAACACTAAAAAGCTTTCTTTAAATCAATTTTTCTAATTCCTTTCCGCTCATAGCTCTTACTCCTATTTTTTCCGCCATTTTCTGAGCCTGAAAAGTAAATTCCGAGTTCGTAATGACCCATGCTTTGTCGCATCCGTAGTATCGGCATGCAGTGTATGCTTCTTGAACCGCATCTAGTCCGACATTATTCGAGTATCTTTTGCATTGTATTACGAATCTTAGTCCTTCCTTTTCAGCTATCAAATCAGCTCCGTAGTCATTCCAAGGTAAAGTCCTAGTCCTAAAGTCCTTAGTTTCCAAAATCTCTTGTACAGCGTGTTCGAATTGTTTTCCAGTCATAACTTCAAAATCTCTTAGTGAATATTTGGATTTGTTTCCGAAGAGGCGTTTAACCTTTCTTCGAATACAGTAGAGTAATTCAGGAATTTGCAAACCTTTGACAATTCCACTAATGACCATCCAAATGGTTTTGATTACTAACTTAATCGACTGTTCTACTAAGTTCATGCGATCGCCTGTTGTTTGATTAGTTTTGCTAGTTGTCGTTCTTCTTTGTTTTTGTAGAATTGTTTGAGTTGTCTAGTCACTGCTCCATTGTTTAAGTGTACGTAAACGGAAAGCATTTTTGAATCGCGCCTCCAGCCGTAGAGTTGTTTGAGTGTTTGTTCTGAGAGTTCAGCGCATTTTTCTGTTATGTCTGTGTGTCTGAATAAGTGTGGGTGAATTCTTTTTGTGATTCCTGTTTTTTGTAGTACTTCTACTAGTCTTCTTTTCATTCCGGAGTAGGTTAGTGCTTTGGTTTTGTGTGGTGGGTGGAAGAGAACGCATTTTGGATTGTCTTTGAATTCGTGGATTTCTAGGTATGATTTTAGTAGTTGTGCGTTTTCTATGACTGGTATGACTCTGAAGCCTGTTTTTCCGAAGACGTTGAGTTGGTAGCATTCGTATTCTGAGTCCCAGACTGTTCTTTCAATGGTTAAAGTTAGGAGTTCGCTGATTCGAGCTCCTGTTTCCCTGAGGAGCTTAAATAAGAGTTGGTCTTGTATTTTGTGACTGCATTCAATAATTTTATCAAACTCTCCTGAAGTGATTAAATCATCAACTGTTAGAATGTTTGGTTCGTCTTTGACTTTAATCCAAGCTACTTCAGGAGGAAAATCTCGGTCTAATCCTTTGAGATATTTGTAGTATTTTTTCAAAGTAATAAGCAAGTCTCGAACACTATTCTTCTTCGGAACCTCAGCCCTAATTTTCAAGACTAAATCAGTAATTTCTTCCTTGTTGAAACCACCAATATTCTTATCCGGAACGAGTAAAGCAAGTTTCTTCAAACAAAAAGCATACTTGACTGTTCTGATTCGAGTTCTACCCTTAGCGAGAAAGTCTTTCAAGAAGGATATAATGCCTGCTCGGGAGTCAGGGTGAATTGATACCTTTTCAAAATTAATGAAGAATAAGTCTAACTTACGAGAAGCACCGTAAACGTCTTCATTTAACAATTTAATTTCTTCGAGATTTATCATTTTACAACACCTTGTTGTGCCATAATAAATATTGTGCCATAACTAGTATTTAAATGTTATTGTGCCATATTGCACAATATTAAATATAAGAAAAAACTTCTTTCTTTAAATGAAGATTCAAAAACAAATAGCATACAATTACAAAGGAAAAACAAGACACAAACATCTAATTGTAATACCTGAAACACTAATGGAACAACTAAATTGGAAAGCAGGAGATGAACTAGAAACAAAAACAGAAGGAAAAGAACTCAAACTAAAGAAAAAGTGAAAAAATGACGTTAATAATTGGAATTAAATGTATTGAAGGAGTATTACTTGTTTCCGACACAAAAGTAACTTATCCTGATGGAGATTTCAACTATACTAATAAAATATTAAAGCCTTTTGCTGATGCTCCCTGTTTAGTCGCAGCTTCGGGTTCTGCTAATCTTTTTCAAGAATTTAATAGAAAAATTCCAATACTTGTTCGTGAACGAATTCAAGAAATTACTTTTAAAAATATAGCATACTTAAAAGAACTAAAATTAGATCCTAGGGAATTTATTGCAATAACAGAAACAGAAGTACAAACAGAAGAACCAAAAAAGATTTCTGAAGAAAAAGATAAAATTGAAAAACCAATATTGCCTTATCTTTACACTGGAGAAGATTTTTTAGATGACTGTAAGAAATTAGTTAAAGAAATTTGTGATAATAATCGCCACAATGATATCGACGTATTTATTGCCTTGTGGTATGAACGAGAATTTTCTAATAGTTCATTACATCACATTTATTTTGATGGTAGTGATGTTCAAGTAAATAATATAGATGCAATAGGTTCTGGAAGTTATTATGCAAAATATTTATTAAACAAAATAAAAAATAAACAAATAGGTATATTAGAGGCAGCTTCTTTGGCTTGTTTTGCAATAAAACATGTTGAAACATTAAAAATGGATTATGGCGTAGGAGTAGCCGATAATGAATTTCCACAAATTGCATGCGTATCGGAAGATGGAAGAATGGGAATTTTACCGCAAGAAAGTATTAAAAATATTAAAGAAGTTTTTGAAAATATTGATTCTACAAATTTAACTTTCAAAAAACAGTACGAAGAACTTAAAATAGTTCCTTTTGAATCCGATCTTTTTAAAGAAAATTAACTGTTATTTTTTGAAATGGAATTTAAAATATCAACCATGTGGTAATTTATCCAAGAATAATTCGGAATAGATGTTTTTTGAATTCCGTTAGAATTAATTGTTATGATGCCTTCGATAGAACTAAATTCAGGTATTCTTCTAGAAATGACTTGAGAATTGCATTTATCGCAAGAAATTTTATAAGAAATAGAAACGTCAGCTATAGCAAAATATAATTTTTCATAACTAGGAAGAGTATTTTTTGAGTAAGGAATAGTTGAATAATTAATCCTCAAACTAATAGTAGTATTTTCTCCAGGTTCTAATGAAGGTAAAATAATATGTGGCGTATATGGATTAATTTCTAATCTATAAACAGTTATATTTCCAGTATCCGTATATGTTGCAATATTTTTTATAGTTATATATAGCCATTGATTTTTAGAATCAGAGATGTTAAGATTTTGAGTCACTTCTAATTTTGCGGATTCAGAAAAAATATAAGAAATCCATATTGCAAGTAAAGTTAATAAAATTCCCACTATACCTATAACTATTCCTGTAATTCCAGACTTACTCATTTTAAACATAATAATACTTCAAGTTATCAATAAAATAGTACCTATATTTCAAAGTAAACTTAAATTAACTTCGTCTCCCGTCTAATTTTTTGCTTGTAAACTTAGACAGTTTTTCACTATTTTTTGGCGGTCGGCGGTTTTCCTGTAATTGTTTAATGGTACTAAACCACAGGTTTAAGGGTTTCTGAAGGAAAACGTCCCCCTCCTCTTTGGAGGAGGTGGGTGTTGTGGGGGTGTTAGTTTGTTCTTGGACGGCGTTTTTCAAATTCGAATTTGGCTTAAACTGAAAAGTTCAATTTTATAAGCATGCTTAAAGCATGCTTGCAACTCCAAAATAAAAATAATAGCTTAAAAGAATACTAAAAAATAGGATGCTGGAAAATGGCTAAAAACAGGCTTAAAAATGGTCGTTTTTTTGATGTTTTTGAGAAAAAATAGTGGAACTGAGAAGAAAACACTTCCATAAATCCTTTTAGCGAATTTTTGGTCAGTTTTACAAAAAGCATGATTATTTTAGTGAATTCTCCCTCGAGAAATTGAACTAGACTACAAAACTCGAAAAAATTAACGTAGCAAACAAGTTAACCTCTAATTTTGAAGTTTTAAGTATAATTTTACAGAATTTAACTTCAACTTTAAAGAAAACGATTAGTGGAAAATTATTAAGAACAACAAAAAACAATAAAAATTATGGGAAAAAATTTCATTGAAAAATATTGGGATTTCATTTTAGTTGCAATAGGACTTGTAATCTTATTTACAAAATTTAATTTAACTGGAAGTCAAATAGGTCAACTTGTATTGTTTATTGGAACCGCATTATTTGTAGAAACACTTTATGTTGCAAAATTAGGAGTAATATTAAATGTTTCAAGTGTAGCGTTTACTTTATGGGATTCCTATTCCGTATGGCCAAAGTTGTTATTTTATTATTTTATAGGCGGAGGAATAGCAAGTGTTATAGGAATTATTTTTTACTTTAAAGATAAACCGTTATCAGAAAAAACATATGATTTATTTTATTTACTATTTTCATTAAAGACATTAAGTGGATTATTATTTGCATTTTTCTTGTTTGGACCAATATATGATTCCTTATTTTTCATTACTGCTGGTTCAATAAGTTTAGTAATGTGGATTATAGGAACAAGAAGATGCGGAAACAAAATACCATTTAAACGAAGAAACTAGTTTAGTGCTCCACTCATGACTTTGTAGGGTGTCCACAGTTTAGTAAGGTTTATTAATTGTGGTCACCTTATTGTTTTATGTTTGTTGAGAAACGAGTTCACGGAAAGAGCATAAAGTACTATTTAGTTTATTCTTATCGTGAAAAGGGAATTGTTAAGAAAGAAAGAAAATACTTAGGTCAAGACCTTGACAAAACAGAATTAGAAGCAAAAACTAATATTGCAAAACAAGAAATTAGTCAAACTATAAGCAAGTTTACTACTCAAATCTTCTCTTTTAGTTTAACTAAAAATCAAGTTGAAAAATTGAACGCTTCTTCTAAAATTAAAATAGTTCATTTTAACGAAAAAGAATGGCAGGCTTTTACTGAAACTTTTGTTTACAATACTAATGCAATTGAAGGTTCTACAGTTCAAGAGAATGAAGTTCGTGAAATATTACGTGAAAAGCGTGCTTTTGATGTTGAAGAGAAAGAAACTAGAGGAGTTGCAAAAGCAGTTGATTATATTCGTAATACTAAAGAAGAATTTTCAGTTGAATTAATTAAAAAACTTCATGATTTATGTTTTCATGAGACTAAAAGTTATGCTGGACAATTCCGAAATGTTGGCGTAGTAGTCAAAAATTCAAGAGGAGAAGTAGTTCATCGTGGAATACATTACTCTGAAGTAAAAAGTTCTCTAGAAAAAATGACAATTTGGTACGAAAAAAATAAATTAAACTTTAAACCACTAGTTTTAGCTGCAATAATTCATAACGAATTTGAAAACATTCATCCGTTCGAAGATGGAAACGGAAGAGTAGGAAGACTATTACTTAACTTTATCTTACTAAAGAACAATTATCCGCCAATAAATGTAAAATTACAAGATAGAATGAAATATTATTCTACTTTACAAGAATACTCTAAAAACAAAAACATAAAACCAACCATAATCTTTCTAATAACTCAGTACAAAAAAACACTAAAACAGGTGACTACAAATAAATAATAATTCAAAACGTGGTCACCCAGTGCTCCACTCCCGTTTAGTTTAGTATTAGTATTGCAAAATTAAGTATTGTTGCGAATGAAACCCAGAGCAAGTAAGGAATGAGCAAGTATGCACTTGTTTTGTTTGTCTTGTAAAAATCTTTAATTGTTCTTAGGATAAACCACCATAATGCTAGTATCACTATTAATCCGAGTGCTGGCGAGTGTAGTCCGAAGAATATTGGAGTCCATAATGCGTTCAGCACTAATTGAATCCAGTAGTTTTTTATTTTTGCTTTCATTTCCGAGGCAAAGTAAGCTGATACCCCCATTAGCACGTATAGTACTGTCCATACTGGAGCGAATATCCAGTTAGGAGGAGAAAAAACTGGTTTATTCAAAAAAACATACCAAGTTGGAATGCTTGAAATAGTAAAAAACGAGCCTAAGCCTCCAACTAGTAAGGGGATTAGAATGTAAGCAATTAATTTGAAAAGCTTTATTTTCATTAAACAAAGTATTGAATACTAAAATAAAAAACTAGTTTAATTATTTATATTAGCCATCCGATTGAAAGCATTATTATGCTTACAATGAACTCAAAAATAATTAATTTGAATAATACTGAGTTCTTACCAGTCCTCCAGTAAGCTATTGCACTTGTTACCCAGGAAATTAGAAGTCCAATTCCAACTCCTGAAAAATAT
>CABMDW010000021.1 GCA_902385045.1 uncultured archaeon
ATGATGAACTTAAGAAATTGTTTGGAGAAAAACCCGCAGAAATGGTATTTGAAGTTACAAAAGACTCTAATGGAGAATTTTCAAATCTTCATTCAAATGAAGCAAAATTATTAAAAGCTGCAGAAAGAACCCACAACCTAACTTCATTCTTAGATGATAATAAAAAAAGAAAAATATGCTACAAGACTAGAAGACTAATAGCGCAACTTAAACTCAGAAAAACCGATCATCCTCTGATTAATAATTTATTCAGAAAATTAGAAAGCACTGAAGATGAACTAAAAGAAAAAGGACTATACGATTTAGACGAAATAAAAAAACAAATCAGACAAGAACAAAAAATTAACAATCAAGAAGACGAAAATTTAAGATTAGAAAGATATTTAGAAAAGTTCAAAAAGAAAAAATACTAATTAGAAAAAACATGTTAATTTTATAATTATGCAATAAAATTAAATACAATTAAAAAGTTAAGTATGCTTAACTTATTATGACTAAAGCTACTGAAGAAGAATATTTACGGGTAATATATTACTTGAAAAATCAAAAAGGCTTAGTCCGTACTTCAGATCTTGCAGATTATCTTAAAATTTCCAAAGCAGGAGTTTCTGAAATGATGCAATCGCTTTCTTCACGCGGATTAGTTAAAATTCAATCTTATTCCCCAGTAAATCTTACAAAAAAAGGACTAATACTAGCTAGAAAAATGACGTTCAAGCATCGAGTTCTCGAAACATTCTTATCAAAAAAACTAGGTTTTCCTGAAAATAAGATTCATGAAGAAGCTTCTCTTCTAGAACATGCTGCATCCGATGAAATGATCAATAAATTATATTCATTTCTAGGAAAACCAAAGAAAGACCCGCATGGAAAACCCATTGTTCCTTTAAAATAAATTTTAAAAAAAAATAGTGCATAAAATGAATACTAAACACGATAATCCTTGGTACAAAGTTCTCACTTCAAAAGAATTTTGGGTCTTTTTTGGAACTGGTTTGATTGTTAGTGTAGCTTACATTGACCCAGGAAATTGGGGTACCGACATTCAAGCCGGGTCTAGTTTCAATTACTCCTTATTATGGATTGTTTGGCTATCCAGCGGAATGGCAATGCTTTTCCAATACTTATCAGGAAAACTCGGGATTACAGGAAAAAGTTTAGCAGAAGTAATCAAAGAAAGATGGAAGAACAAAAAATTAATTATGATTTATTGGATTTTCTCGGAAATAGCAATCATAGCAACGGATTTGGCTGAATTTCTTGGAATAGTAATTGCATTAAATTTATTATTTAATATTCCTTTGATAATCGGAGCAATAATTTCAATACTAGATGTTGTATTGTTAATAATTCTTACTAAGAATAACTTTAGAATCTTAGAGCAAGCTTTCATCGTATTTGTTTCCACAATAGGATTAGGATATGTTTATGAATTGTTTCTAGTCAAACCAAACTTCACTTCAATATTGACAAATTCAATAACACCAATATTGCATGGGGACATGATTTTAGTAGCAGTAGGAATAATCGGAGCTACAGTAATGCCTCATGCTTTATTCGTTCATTCTTGGTTAATAAAAAATAAAATTAAAGAAAATTCTAAAATAACCAGAAAAAAAGCTTTAAAATTTCATACGGCGGATGTAGTAATATCCTTGACTATCGCAGGCTTGATTAATGCTGCAATACTAATCATGGCAGCAGCAGCATTCTATAGCTCTCATAGTGACGTTACTACAATGACTCAAGCTTACAAAACATTAACACCATTATTTGGAAGTTTAGCATCAATAGTATTCGCTGTAGCATTACTTGCTTCAGGAATTTCTTCATCAATAACTGGAACTTTGGCCGGACAAAGCATAATGGAATCACTAACTGATTTTAAAATTAGTTCAACATTAAGGAGAATCATTACCAGAGTAATAAACATAATACCTATAGCAATAGCCGTAATTCTCAAAATAGAACCATTACAAATATTAGTTTACAGTCAAGTAGCATTAAGCTTCCTAATACCACTTCCACTGATACCGTTGATTTATTATACAGCTAAAAAAGATGTCATGGGCGACTTGATAAATAGTAAAAGAAGTACTATAACTGCAATAATATTCGCTACAATAATACTAGCTTTTAATGCATATTTGATATATTCTCTATTCTAGAAACTGTTTGAATAAGAGAAACTTTAAAACAAACAATTACTAACTATTAACAATGCAAAAAATCACTTCGATTCTAATACTAATATTGAGTCTTGCATTTTTCACTCAAGCTGTTACACAAGTGTATAACAGTGTAAATCCTAAAGCAAATGTTGTATCTATTGAAAACTCTGAAAACACGCCAATATCTCTTTTATTGTATTCAAGAAGTTCTTCAATAAGCGATTTAAGTGTTTTCATTTACAGGAATAACAAATTTAGTATTGCTAATAAAAAAGATTACAACATACAAGAAATAACTACAGGACAATCAAGAGATCATGTTTATTATTTTATAACGAAGAATAAAGAAACCAAGCTTAAAATATCTAGTAAAATTACTTACGAATTAGATGCAGTAGAACTACCAGCATTACAAAAATCAGGAAATACAGTTAATAGATTAAAAAGTTTATTTACTCCAGAACTTAACACTAATCAAAATCTTGAAATATTGTTTCCAGAATTAAGATACTTATCTGACGAATTTGCTTACCAAAAAAAACATAATCAAATAGACTTACAGCAAGATTACTATAATGATTTTATTTATAATGAAACCGAATATCCAGACAATTATACAAAAATATTTTACGATCAACTGTTCACAACTTTAAACAAAGCAGACTATCGTTTAGATCCTGAAAATCAAATTCCATTAATGGTCCAAAAAGACATTATGACTCAAAATGACCTTAATACACTTTCACAATTAATAGAAAATTCAATTACAAACACTGAACAAAATACTGTTGAAGTATACGTTGACAAGGAAAATCCCGAAATAAATTACATTTCAAGCATTCCAGTAGATATTAAAATTCTTGGAGATCAAAGCACAGTAAAAATAACATTTGATAACAAAAATACAAACATAAAACCAACGTATAATCTAGAGCATACTCCACTTGGAAGCACGCTTACCATAAAAATAGATGCAACTAATGCCATCAACCAATTTTCAAGTTCTGAATTAACAGTCAATATCCAAATTACAAAAACAGTTAGAAAAAAAGTACTCTCAAAAACAATTTCAATTCCAATCAAAATAATAAACTATGATAATCTCGTAGTAGGAGAAGAACAATTGGATTACCTATACGAACAATATTCTTCTTTTACTGAAAATGAAATTGAGGGCACTGTTGACTTAACTAATATAGAACAAACAAGTAGTCTGCAACAGACTCAGCCAACAGTAAATGGCATGAAAGTGCCTAGCATACAATGCAAAACTCAAGCCAATGAAGTTCTTAGTACTGTAACTCAATGTATTGGCCAAGTGCCATACAAATACGGACTACAGGGAGGAGTATGCAAACTCAAAAACGGAGACGCTTTAGAAACAGTACGACATGATTGCAGCGGTTTTGTTTATGGAATGCTAAACTACTTCCAAGACAAACTAAATTTGGACGTTCCAAAAATTTGTGGAGGAGTGACTTCATTATTAGACTATAAAACCAAGAATTGGGTGAAAATTAAAGTAACTTCAAAGACAATAATGCAAAAAATACTTCCAGGAGATTTAGTACTATACATAGCTTCAACGAAAAGCAAAAACGGAAAAACAAAACCTAGAGGAGCACTTACAACAAATCACATCGTAATATATGCTGGAAGTTCATACTGTCCTAAATGCGGTTACGGTGAATTTACTAGGATTGACGAAAATTCATATAGCAAAAGATATGGTCTAAATTATGCTAAAAATGAACAAGGAAACCCATGCGGAAAACCCAAAACAGTAAAAGGTAAAAGCGTTAGTGGTGGAATTTGCTTCAGAAAACTAGACGTTAACAGTCAGCGTAGTATGACTATAGTAAGATATCTGCCGGACTGTCTAAAAGGTTAATTTAAATGACAACATATGGAAAAATAAAAAAACTTTTTACTGCGGGAATGATTCTAGGAACAATGGCTCAACCATTGAATGCTAAAACAAGAATAGAAGTATATTATACGCCTAGCGAAACCAAACGAGATTACGAGCAAGTCAAAAGAGAAATTAGACATTTTAATCCACAGATAATTTTTAATGAAGACAGACTAAACACCATGCCTCCAGAAGAATACAAAATAGCAATAGACAGTCTTAGAAAACAGGTTGACAGAGGAGATGTCAGCCTAGAAGATGCTAAAAACAAATTACAACAAGAGCTAACACCTACAGAATTCAACGACAAAATTACTGAATGGATATTACAAACAAAAGGTGGAAAAATATATCCTACACATTATATTCAATCTAACAGTGAAGAAGGAAAAGAAGAGTTTGCACAACAATTATTTAATTCAAACTACGATTCTGAATTAGATCATGTTACAAACCAGTTTTCGAGGGGAAAAATTACTTCAAAAGATTTCATTAAATTAAAAGAAAGAGTTCTAGAATATGGACAATTTTTAAGAACAAAAGACTCCCTTGCAAGCGAAAATATTGCCAATGTGCTAAGAAAAAGCCAAAATGATACTGGAGAAACAAGAGTTTTCATTTACAAGACGCTTGAAACGCCAGCATTTCATAATTTCTTAAGAAGAAGGTTAAAAGGAACGGATATTAGCGTAAATGATTCTCTGAAAGAAGATGAAGATTTGGAATTTTCTAAAAATCCAGGAATAACAAGATTTGGATCATACGATAATACGCTACATTTTTATCCCTACTTAGGAAGAGATATAACTCTAAACGCAATGAAAAAAGCAATTATTTCAAACATATTAAATTATCATTTTACTAGACTCAAAGTACCAGAAAAACAATTATACAAGTTAGTAAATCTTTACGCTGACAAAATAACACCTCATTTTGACGTTTTAGCTAAACAACTTTCAGCCAAAAAACTAAATATTAATAACAAAAAAGGAAGAAACAGCATAATTCAATTATTTCAACTCAGAATTAAAGAAATAATTCCACGAAATCAGACTGAAGCAGAACACACGGTAAATCAAATGAGAAATAGCAATTAATCCTTTAAAAAGCATTTGGGAAAACCGAGGTAAAAACACGAAATTACAACAAACTCTTTTATACCATCTCTACCTAACGGTTTTAATGCAAATCTCTCGAATTGATTTGGAAAAAGGTTGATATAAGTGAAATTCTCTATTTTAATTACATTACTAATTTTAACTGGATTTATAGCCGCAACTACAATTCCAGAAATTGCACCTTCATTCAATACTGCTGACAATCAAAAATTATACAGTCTAAGCGATCAAAATAATTTCAATGAAATTAAAATTTACTTCAACCTGCCAGAAGAATCAAGTCCAAATGAACTAGCATTAAATAACTATTATATTCTAAGACCAAATTACGACAATAGTGTAACGATAACTGCTCCAAAAGCTACAATTCCAATAACTGCAGATAAAGCAAAAGTAGTCAACGATAACCTAGCTACCTTAGGACAAAACTGGAAGTGGGTTACTGGAAAATTAAAAAACATCATTGCTTATCTTGATTTGAATAAAGGAGCGAAAGCCAAGTATATTAGCGTAAAGGCAGCAGCTACTAAAAAAAATGCAAAGAAAACTCCAGCTAAAACTAAAGTTAAACCAAAAACTACTGTTTTCGATGAAACTACTCTTCTGAAAGACTTTTTCACAAAACTAGGAGTTGATACGAGTGGAGATCCACAATATGATGGAATAGTATATTATGATCACACTAGCGATGGAACTGCAATTCCTCAACTCAACGGATTTGTAAAACCAGATGCAACATTAATACAAAACTTACAAACTCTTATAACAGATTTACAGACTTCGGCAGACGGAACAAAAGCATTTACCAGAATTAGAGTAGGTAACAGTCTATTACAACTCAATTTTAGAGCAAGTAATGATTATCTATCAGAAAAAATCGACAGAACCGAACTGAAAAATTTGGTTACTGAATTAAAGAAAGCTTTTGCAGGATTCAGTAATACTAAACCATCTAGCATTTACTCTCAAATTGACAGTAAAGGCACTTTAATTGCAGGTACTCCAAAAATTACAGGTCAAAATCAACAAGGAGAACAACCAATCCAAACAGACTTCTTATCCTTCAATCCTATCTATGATTCAAGTAACGGAGGAAAACCAGTAAACTATAACAACTACTTTGACGTAAAAATCGTTAACACTGGAAAACAATCACCAGATACCGTTCTTCCAACTACATACATTAGTTTAACTCCTAAAAAATCTAGTACAAAATTAATAGACTTTCTAGGATACTACGATACGGTAAAGAAAGGCTTTTTCTATCAATTTAAGTTCCACATAAAAGCACTTTCAGCAGATGGCTCAAAAACTAATGAATACTATATTACGCAAGACGTTCCAGTAGCAGAAACTACTCCATTCATTATCTTAGACGGAGGAAAAGATGCAACCTATGAATCATTTTTAGAAAACCTACCATCAACAGTAAGTGATAGAAGTCCATTCCTTAAAATCAACCCAACATTATATGCTCAAATGAAAGGAACTGCACCACAACTCTTTGATACAGAATTACTAGAACAATTAAACAATGGACTTTCTCCAACTGACAAAAAATATGAGAATCTTGTAAGTGATTTAAGATTTTATGTTACAGACCAAATCAAGAAATACATTGACTATGTTTCAAAATACTCTGAACTAACACTAGATCCTCAATTAGAATCTGCTGATGTTAGCAGCATAGCTTCATTCGCAATGGATGATTACTTCAAAACTCTTACCGATTACTTAAATGCAGGAAGTGGCATAACTGGAGATGAAAAAAGAAATACAACCATTGTCGACTACAATGAAAATATTTTGCAAGATACAGATGGCCTTCAAAAATTCATAGCTCACTACAGCATAAAAGCAATACCTCCATCAGGACCAGTAAACTACCAAAATTACGTTGACTTGATGAAGAAAAAAATAGCAGTAAACATTCCTGAAAATGGATTCTATGCCATGCTAGGAATTGGAAACAGGGGAGTAGGCCCATATCTAAGTTACCAAGCTCCAGTAAACTTTGCAATTGAATACGCTTGGATGACTGGAAACAACGTAAACAAAATTGAAGTAAAAGCAGCAAACATTAACAATCCAACTTCATCAGGAGAAGTTGCTACCTCAAACATGGATTTAACCGCAACTTACTCTAAAACAGGAGTTACTGACTACGAAGGTTATGAAATAGTAGCTTTCGGAGGAAGCGGAAATGATAAAGACGGAAAACCCAAACAATCCATAGTATACTTACAGGGAGATAAAAGCATTTTTAGCTTAGGAAAGAATGTAGATGTTTACGGACAAGTTAAAGCACTATATAATCCAACATTAGGAGGAGTAGTCTTCAGTCCAGGAGTTTTCATTGGAACAATTCAAAGAAATTATGCACTAAAACTTGGAGTTAGTTTAGATAATGCAAAACAAGGAGATAACGTATTGTCTACTCCAACGGGAACAGCTGACTTGAAAATAAGAACATCTGATTCAAGCATTTTGGGAGCAGTTCTTACTTATGTAATTGATCCTAATACAAATGCAAGAGAAATATCAATTGGAGGAACTCTGACTACCTTAAACCAAAAAGGATTACTAGCTTCAGAATTAGGAATAAGTTATTCACAAGGATTAACTCAAATATCACTAAAACTTCCATTGAATACTATACTAGGAAAATAAGCGATAAACGATTAAGTAGTTAATCGAGTAATTAACAGTTTTTCTTTTAAAGCAAGATTAACTCTATCGCTTATCCTTTGAATGCATTCCTTTGAAAAATCAAGCTTATCTTGCTTCAAAATTAAATAAATTAATTCTTGAACGCGTTGATCATCAAGAACAAGTAAATAATCTTCATAAATTTTACTGATAATAAATTTAAGCGAATTTAAAATTATTTTATTATTAGCATCAAGATTATCATAAAGAACAATACTCGGAATTAACTTTACAGGAGTAGTAGGCAAACTAGTGTATTTTCCCTCAATAAAAAGCGAAGGCCTATCAAGAATCAAAAAAGAATCATTTAAAATAGTCTGCAAATTCATTACTTTAAAAGAACCATTAGTAAAACTAATACGATAATTTTTTCCTTTCTCTTTTGAAAGACGTTGTTTAGTTCTCAAATAAAGTGTTTTGGAATTTCCATTAAAAAGATTATCATCAAAAAAATCAATTAAAGAAATATGCAAACTAATTTCACTATCATTTAGTTTTCCTTTCAAAGCAATAATCGTTATAAACTTACATTGCAATAATGCAATAACTTGATCTGTAATGTCAACAAATTCACTACAACCTCTAGAATTAAGAAAATTAGGCAAGTCTTTAAGTTTTGACAAATCATTCAAAGAAATGAAATAGAAAAAATCATAATCCGAATCAATTCTAGCAATACCTTTAGCTCTAGAACCATTTAATAAAATGCTGGAGTTTAAATTAAATTCTTTCAATAAATCAGCAAACTTTAATTCCATAAGAAAACATCATCTAAAATAAAATAGTTAAAAGAGATTAACGAAAAAGTAGTTTTTAAAACTTTGGAAGCATTATACTATTTAATTGATGAGACTGTCCCAGACGGAGCATGCATGTGCAGTGACGACCAAGGTAGCTTCTGAATTTCTATAATCTAACTAAAAAACTAGTTCTATAAACATTTCTGCCGTTAATTCGGCCGGCTAGTTTCTTACTAGTTTCAAACTTTAGTTTCAAGAATCCCAATACTTGACCAGTAATCCGAGTAGAAAAAACATATAAGTCAAGACCTTCCTTTAATTGTTCAACTTTAACGATTTTAGTCTTGTTATCTGTTAACTTCTTTTCAACTTTCAAATAAGTTCTCTCTATTCTGTCCTTGTCTCCACGCAATTGAATGATTGCTTCAAAGTAACCAGATGCAAGCCTAGAACAATCCTGGCATAAATCCTTTAGAATGGTAATTGGTTTATCAACTTCAAGTGAATGAATAAAACCATCCGGTAAAATTTTGTAATGAATAATCCTATTGCCTTCATCAAGGATGGCACTAGTTACAGTAACATTTCCTTTGATTTTAGCCTTCAGAAAATCAGTTAAAGTAGCATAAGGAACAATAACTTTCTTTCCACATTTAGGGCAAATGCTAAGAGTGACATCTTTAAACTTGTAAACCTCGTAAGAATCAAGAAAACACTCTTCACACAAGTTATTCTTAACGGCTTCCCGTTTACCACACTTAACACAATAATCATTCATGACTATTAATTGTGACAATACCAGTATTAAAAAATAAAGTTTTCAAGCATCTTGAGACCGTATGCACATATATTCATAAGAAGCTATTGAAGGAAGTATTGTTCCCGAATAAAATTTTATTTCATCAAGAACTCCACCAAAATTATTTCCACGCCATAATTGCATTCCAGTAATGCTACCAAAACCACCATTAAAAACAGTGGAATTAACCAGTGAACCATTAATGTATAAACTCAAGTTAGAATTTACATTAGTAACCATGAAATGAAACCATCCTGAAACAGGACCATATTGAATTAAATTATTAGTTTTTGTTCCGAAACTTACAACATTAGAAGCATACTTAATATAAGCAGCTGAATTTCCAAAAGAAGATTGAGTCGAATTATAAATACTAATATCAGCATCACTCAAAAAGTAAATCCACATTGAAAAAGCAAAGTCTCCATTCCAATCAGGATTATTTTTAAAACTAGTAATATGAAATCCATCAGTATTAGGCGCAGGAATATAATCAACTCCACCGAAAGTCTGACCAGTATCAGTAACTGGAAAACCTACAGTAGTATTAGGATTAACTGAATCTACTTGAGTACTTAATCCAAGAGTATCATTTGAAAAGCCGTTAGTAAACGCGTAATAAGCGCGTATTTTAGAATAATCTAGAACACCATACGCAGTACAATTTTGCTTTGCTTGTGCAACAACAAGATAATTTGTCAAACAATCTTGAACTTGTGCATCATTCCAGTTTAAAACTATTTTCTGTGAATAACAATCAACTCCACGAGAATTATAGGTGTTACTATTAGAAGCCGAAACAGTGGGTTGACCAGAATTATAATTAATAACATGATAAACAAAGGAAAAACTAAGAAGAAAGAATAGTATTACTGAACCAGCAATAAGTAAGTATTCGTAGCCTCCTTGACTTTTCCAACTAATCATGCAAATACATAAGAACTATACAATATAAAACAAAAGTTAATCAAGTATGATTAAAAGCAGAAGCATTAGTCAAGCAATCTTGTAATTGCTGATCATTCCAATTCAATTGCACTTTCTGAGAAACACAATCTATTCCCTTAGTAGTGTAAGCAGTTGGAGAAGAAATTCTAGTAGGATTAGAAGTAGAATACACGCTTTGGAAAAAATAACTTACTGCTAAAATGAAGAAAACCATTACTAAAACGGCAAGCAAAAAAATTTCAATGCCTGATTGACTTCTTACAATAAAAATCACTAAATTTAAGTTTTATTTTCCTTTACACTCGGAAACAAAATTACTTCTTTAATACTTACATTATTAGTTAAAATCATGGCCAATCGGTCAATTCCCAATCCCATTCCAGCAGTAGGAGGCATTCCATATTCCATTGCTTCAAGAAAGTCTTCATCCAAAGGATTGCTTTCTTCATCTCCTCCCTTCAAAGCATTAGCCTGTTCTTCTAATTTCCTTCGTTGCTCTCTTGGATCAGTTAATTCTGAATAACAATTACCACACTCAAAACCTGCAATGAATAGTTCAAATCTTTCAGCAATCTTCTCATTACCGCGTTTCTTCTTTGTCAATGGACACATGTAATAAGGAAAGTCAATCACAAAAGTAGGATTAATTAAATTAGGTTGTACAAAATGATCAAACAATGCATCAACGCACTTGGCTAACGTTTTTTTAGAAGGCTTAACTCCAACTTTCATACATTGATCAAAAGCTTGGTCTTCAGACTTCCACTTCAAAACATCAATGCCTGATTTATTTTTAATTTCTTTGACTAAACTGACTTTTTCAAACTTAGTGAAGTCAATTTTTTTGCCCTGATACTCAAATTGTTCATTCAAACCTAGTTTCTTAAATAATGACTTAAACAATTGCTTGGTCATTTTCATATAATCAGCATAATCTTTGTAAGCCTCGTAGAATTCTACTTGAGTAAATTCAGGATTATGCGTTGAATCAATATCTTCATTTCTAAAGTCCTTAGAAAATTCGTAAACTTTATCAATTCCTCCAATGATTAATCTCTTCAAGTACAATTCATTTGAAATTCTCAAGTACAAGTCTTGTTCTAAAGCATGATGTTTAGTAACGAAAGGAGTTGCTGCAGCTCCACCGTAAATTTTTTGTAAAATAGGCGTATCAGCCTCCAAATAATCTCGTTTATTCAAAAATTCACGGATTCCATCAACAATCCTAGTCCTCATTATAAAATTATTTTTGACTTCAGGATTAGAAATCAAATCCAAGTATCTTTTCCTATAACGAGATTCAATATCAGTCAAACCCTTAAACTTGTCAGGTAAAGTCCTCAAACTCTTGCTTAAAATAGTAAAATTAATTAAATGCAAACTAATTTCTCCTTTCTCGGTTTTTCCAATCTTTCCTTCAAAACCAACAATGTCTCCCAAATCAAGTTTCTCGAAATCACTCATCATCTGTTCTCCAACAGCATCAACTCGAATCATAACTTGAAGTTTTCCTTTATTATCTTGAACTTGACAAAAACCTAGCTTTCCAAAACTTCTCTTCTGAACAATTCTACCTGCAATTCGTTCAACTTTTCCTTCAAATTTAGCATAATTATCAATAATGTCTTTGGAATAAGCAGTGTAATCATAAGAATAAGGATAAGCATCAACTCCTTTAGCTTCCAAGTCTTCTAGTTTCTTAATTCTATCAGCTTCCATGAATAAACAACCTCAAATAACATCAATAATTAGGGCAAAATCAAATAAAAAGAAATAGTAAAAAAAGAAAAAACGCCTTTCACTTAGAAAGGCGTTAAAAAAGTTTTAATTGCAAGTGCAGTTTTCTCCATGCATACAAGCTACATTTTCAGGTTTTGCTTGAACTGGAGCACTAGCAACGTTAGTTGCTTCTACTTTCTTAGACGATTTTCTAGCCATACTGATACACCCGTAATTCCCTTCGGAGCTATGAAAAGAACTAAAACATAGGCGAATAAAGAATTACAAAATAAGTTGGAAGAAAACCTTAAAAAAGAATATACACAAACGTATGTATTTATATAACCATATATTCAAAGCTATTTTCTTTTCTTAATTCTGTAGACGGGATCTCCTGGAAACTCTAATTTCTTAGCCAATGAAACATTTATTCCTTCTAATCTAGCTCGTTTATACAATTGAGCGTAAGCTTCTGACATGCAAGCTAAAGATAATACATTATCTTTGAAATTATCCATTAATTCAATCATACGAACATTTATGGGCATACGTTGTTTTTCTGGAGGGAGTTTAGCTTCATTTTTCAAATCCCTAATCAATTTCTTCTTAGGCGCATAGAAAGCATAACTACCTCCAATAACAATTCTTTTTACTCCATTATTCTTAAGAAGTTGGAAGACGTGATCCCAGGCTTGTTTTGAAGTATCACCATAGTATTGTAATGAAGGAACTGGGCCATCATCAATAGTAGGAATCAGGAAAATATTTTTTGAGGTCGGTATGGAATCTAAATGTCTGCTGTCTTGAGCCACTAGTACAGGATACTTGGATTTTTTCAGTAATAAAGAAACCAACTTTTTATATCTAGGATAGTGTGAATAAATTCCTGTTAGTCGTTTTATGCCTTCAGTTTCATGATAATTCGGATGTACTAGGAAGAAAACTTTTTTACTTCCATTCAAAAAATTAGGAACTTCAGGATTACCAGCATGAAAAAAATCCCTCCTGATTTCAACCATGATAAAAGCATGAAGCTGAATAATAAAAATTTAATCTAAAGCACTAATTTTTTGCTTTTAAGGGGAATGGAGCATAAGTCCATCAAGCACTTAAATAGTAAAATCATAAGATTAATTATTAACAATTAAAAGGCAGCTTTCAAAATTTAAGTTTTTTATTAGGTGAAAAAACAGAAAATGAAAAAAATTTTATTATCATTAGTTTTAATAGCATTGTTTACTGGTTACGTTATTTTTCAAAACAGCAATACAGGAAAAATATTTACTGCTCCAGCCTACACTCAGACTGGTAAGTCTAATTCAACCTCAGATTATTCTAACAATAACTCTAGTCAATCAATTACTCAATCTACTCCATTACCAAGCATAACACCTACAGAAACACCAGCAGCCACCCTTCAAAAATATAAGGACGGACAATTTATTGGAAAAGCAGTAGATGTCTACTATGGAAATGTACAACTTAAAGTAACAATTCAACAAGGAGTAATTACTGCAGTAGATTTCTTACAATATCCTAGTGACAGAAGGACTTCAATGATGATTAACATGCAAGCAATGCCAATGTTGTCATCTGAAGCGATTCAAGCTCAAAGCGCTCAAGTCGATGGTGTTTCTGGAGCTTCTGCAACTAGTCAAGGTTTTCAAGTCTCGTTAGCAGATGCTCTTTCACAGGCGACTAACTGAAAATGAAGGAAACAAGAATAATCATGGGAATGCCAGTGATAGTAGAAATTATTGACGCTAATGCAACCAATAAAGCTTTTGAAGAAGTATTCAATTACCTTCATTACGTAGATGAAAAATTTAGCACTTATAAAGATTCAAGCGAAATAACAAAAATAAACAATGGAGAAATAAGAGAAGAAAACTATAGTGAAGACATGAAAGAAGTTTTTAAATTATCAGAAGAAACCAAGAACGAAACAAACGGTTACTTTGACATTAAAACTCCAAGTGGAAAAATTGATCCATCTGGCTTGGTAAAAGGATTGGCAATTTATAATTCTGCAAAATTGCTTGAAAAACGGGGTTTTAACAATTATTATGTTGAAGTGGCCGGAGACATTCAAGTTCATGGAAAAAACAGCCAAGGAAAAAATTGGAGGATTGGAATTCGAAATCCATTCAATATGAAAGAAATAATAAAAGTATTATACATTCATGACAAAGGAGTTGCAACTTCAGGAACATATGTTAGGGGTCAACATGTTTACAATCCGCATGAAGGAAAAGAACCAGTTACAGAAATACTAAGCCTTACAGTAATAGGACCTAACATTTATGAGGCAGATCGTTTTGCCACTGCAGTATTCGCCATGGGAGAAAAAGGAATAACATTCATGGAAAACTTGAAAGGATTTGAAGCATATGCAGTGAATAATTAGGGCATTGGAGTTATGGCAAGCGGTTTTGAAAAATTTACTAAAAGCGATTAAACATGTTTAAACTAATTGATGATTTTTTGAATGAGACGACAATGTATCGTGTAGTCTTGTACGTTCTTATTTTCCTTTATTTAGGGGCAATGGCTTTAGGGGCTTTTGGAATAATGCCGTACACTCCTCTTTCTTTGGCAATCTCCCTTGCAATAATATTAGCAACCTGTTTGATAACTAATTTAGTTTTCGAAAAAGTATTTGAGGCTCCATCAAATATTGAATCAACATACATTACAGCCTTAATTTTAGTACTCATTATTACCCCCCTATCTTCTTTCGCCGACTTGTCTCAACTTTCCTTACTAATTTGGGCTTCAATATTAGCTATAGCTTCAAAATATATTCTAGCCATAAATAAAAAACACTTATTCAATCCAGCCGCCTTTGCAGTTGCGCTCACTTCATTAACTCTAGGATTATCAGCCAGCTGGTGGATTGGAAGCAGCTCAATGTTTATCTTTGTAGTAATAGGAGGAATTTTAATCGTAAAAAAAATACAAAGATGGGATTTAGTCACCAGTTTTCTCATCACAGCACTAGTAACAATAATCATTTCTAGTATTGTTAAAGGATCAAATGTTCTCAGCATAACTCTCACGTCAATCTACGGTTCATATTTATTTTTCTTTGCTTTTGTAATGCTTACCGAACCATTAACTACGCCACCTACTAAAAAATTAAGAATAATTTACGGAATAATAATAGGAATTCTAGCAGTTCCACTAGTTCACATAGGATCATTTTACACTACACCAGAAATTGCGTTATTAATTGGAAACGTTTTCGCTTACATTGTAAGTCCAAAAGGAAAACACATTCTAAAATTAAAGCAAAAAATCGAAATTGGTCCAGAACAATATGATTTCATATTCCAAACCGACAAAAAAATTAACTTTCAACCAGGACAATATTTTGAATTTACTCTAGGGCACAAACATGCAGACACTAGAGGAAACAGGCGTTATTTTACAATAGCATCTTCTCCAACAGAAGAAAACTTGAGACTAGGAGTTAAATTTTATCCGAATTCAAGCAGCTTCAAAAAAACAATGGCGGGCATGACTACGGGAAGTGAATTAGTAGCAGGACAATTAGCGGGGGACTTTACGCTACCAAAAGACGAAAATAAAAAACTAGTTTTCATTGCAGGCGGAATAGGAATTACACCATATCGAAGCATGCTAAAATATTTAACAGACAAGAACGAAAAAAGAAACATAATATTATTCTATTCAAATTACAAAGCTGATGATATAGCTTATTCTGATGTTTTCAATGAAGCACAAAAGAAAATACAAGCTAAAACAATTTACACTTTAACAAATCCAGATTTAATTCCAAAAGACTGGAGGGGACAAAAAGGATACATTAGCAAAGAAATGATTGCAAAAGAAGTTCCAGACTATAAGGAAAGATTATACTATATTTCTGGATCGCATTCAATGGTTGAAGGAATGAAAAAAGTCTTACATGAATTGGGAATTCATCATAGTCAAATCAAAACAGACTTCTTCCCTGGATTCGTATAATAAATATTAAAACAAAAAATACCACTACATAAAATAAATTAATTATCTTTTTAATGATCTTTTGATTTTCATTCTTTTATTCAACTTACGCATAATCTGAAGCAAGGAATAAAATCGCTTTTGACTTCTTATTGCGCGGTTTATTGCTTTTTGTTGAGAATTTTCACTTTTATATGGTGGAAGAATATATTTGTGAATTGGCCTTTGAAGTAATTCTGATAAATTTTGAGCATGAACTACACCAGTTATTATTACATCACTAGGTTTCCATTTAGTTCTTTGTATTAATTCTGCCATTATTTTAGAACGCCAGTATGAAGTTAATCGAGGATGATAATTTTTAGTCCATAATTTGTTTCTTTCAGCTTCATCCTTAGAAATTTTTGACGCAGCAGAAAAATGTTCTATTGAAGCATAAACTTTTTCAAGTTCATCAAAAAGTCTTTTTCTTGGTCCTGCATTTGCACTGCTAGGTTTTTCAATCCAAATTATCTTATGCCCTTTACTTTCAGCATGTTTTGCTAGTTTAAGCCAGAAATTTCCTTCAACATTATAATGATATTTTGTTAACAATGGATAATTTCTATAAGTTTCAAGTCCAGCACTTTCAATTCCTACTTGAGAATGAGGAGGCAAAGTATTAACGAATTTTTTAACTTGATCTAGCATTTCATTAGAATGTTCAATACCAACAATTCTAGGTAAAACTTGAGAAGGCATTAAAAACAATTAGTCAATAAATGAATAAAAAACACGACTAATATGATTTAAATTACTCTCGAATCCTAATGAAAAGATGAGAAAATTAATAGTCTCAGAATTTTTGACTCTAGATGGAGTGTTTGAAGATCCGGGGGGTTCTGAAAAGACTAAGTACGGAGGCTGGAGTTTTGAATTTTGGAATGAACAGGCCATGAAATTTAAACAAGATGAACTATTTGCTGCTGACGCTCTGTTATTAGGTCGTGTTACTTATCAGGGTTTTGCAGCTGCTTGGCCTTCAATGAAAGACGAACAAGGCTTTGCTGACCGAATGAACAGCATTCCAAAATACGTTGTTTCAACAACATTACATGCATTAGAATGGAATAATTCACATTTGATTAAAGAAAACATTATAGAAGAAATTAAAAAATTAAAGCAAGAAGAAAGTCAGGACATTCTAGTTTTTGGGAGTGGAATCCTAGTAAAAACTTTAATTCAAGAAAACTTGATTGACGAATACCGTTTAATGATTCATCCAATGATCCTAGGAACTGGAAGACATTTGTTCAAAGAAGGAATTGAAAAAACAAAATTAAAACTACTAAATACTGAAAAATTTGATACCGGAATCATAGTTTTAACTTACGAGGCAAAATAGAAAATTTAACCACGAGTCTTTGAAACACCCTTATTAATTGGCTTTACTTCAATTCCTAGCCCCTTCAAATGATGTGCCAATTCATCAACCAAACTAACACCAAATTTAGGAACAAACGATTTAGGGAGCCAAACTTTACTCTCCAAACGAAAACCACTTTTATCTTTCACAATACTGCGTCTTAAACCATTATCTTCTAATATTCTTCTAACAGTAGGCAATGAAGGAAAATTAGGCTTAACAGGAACAGCAGGCGTAAAAACAATAGAATGTTTTACTAAAGTTTCATCATGAATTTTATTATTACCCTTTTTTTGATGTCTATAAACTTTCATCAAATAATTTTGTGAATTAGAATCAAACAAGTATTTCGCTAAATCTTCCATATCACAACAATTAGTCAGAACAAACTTAAAAATAAAACAGTAAAAAAACTATTTTTTCTTAGGAACTATAATCCAGGCTATCAAATATAGAAGTATTCCTACTCCCCACAAAAAACAAATGGCAATCCAAATTATTCTAACTAATACAGGATCAACCTGAAAATATTCTGCAAATCCACCGCATACTCCTCCAAGTATTTTATCAGAATCAGAACGATACAATCTTTTAATTTTACTTGAAACTTTCATGTCACTTGTAACTTTAGAACTTACCCTATCCATTCCTTTTTGAAGCCTATCTCTAGCTTTTAACAATTTATCTTCAAATTTATCTCTTTTAACCATTGAATATAATTACTCAGTTTGAATTTAAAAGAACAACGAAAAATCCTTTCAAATTCTTTCACATGCTAATTTTAAAGCTATTAATTGTTATATTTTTTAAGAAAAAAGCGTGGTAAAGAATATGCAGAAAATAACTCCATTTTTATGGTTTGATGACAAAGCCGAAGAAGCAGTAAAACTCTATACTTCAATATTCAAGAATTCCAAAATCTTGAACACAGCGCGTTACGATGAAAATTCATCAAATGCCTCAGGGAGACCAGCGGGAAGCGTAATGACAATAGCCTTCGAATTAAACGGCCAAACTTTTAATGCTTTAAACGGAGGACCAATCTTCAAATTCACTCCAGCCGTCTCCTACTTTGTTTACTGTGATAGTGAAGCTCAAGTAAACGAGTTATGGAATAAGTTATTGGAAGGCGGAAGTGTTCTCATGGAATTCACTAAGTATCCTTTTGCTGAAAAATACGGTTGGCTTAATGATAAATACGGAGTTTCATGGCAATTATTCCTAGGAAAAACACCTCAAAAAATCAATCCATGCCTAATGTTCATAAAAGAAAACTGTGGAAAAGCCACTGAAGCGATTAACTTTTACACTTCAGTCTTCAAGAATGCTAAAACTGATTTTGTTTACAATTACACTCAGGATTCTGGAGAGCCTGAGACGAACGTAATGCACGGAGGATTTACTATTGAAGGACAAGAATTCATTATAATGGACAGCGGCAAAGACCACGAATTCAACTTCACTGAAGCTAATTCATTTCTAATCAACTGCGAAAACCAAGAAGAAGTAGATTACTACTGGGAAAAACTAACTGAAGGAGGATCTCCAAGTCAATGCGGGTGGCTCAAAGACAAGTACGGCTTATCCTGGCAAGTTGTACCTACGGCCTTAAGCCAATTACTAAGTTCTAAGAATTCAGTAAAAGCGAGGAACGTCATGAAAGCAATGCTGCAAATGAATAAACTAGACGTAAATAAGCTTCAAGAAGCTTACGACCAAGAATAAGCTAAAAGTCTTTTTTACGTTAAAATGACAAAATATGTTATCATTGGCCAGTAGTAAAGTTAATTAAGGGGTTTTTTTACTATTTATATGTAAATGAACGAATATGATTAAGTTAAAATTAAATCATAAACTAAATGTGATAAACAATGTCCGCTAGTACTTTAGCTACAGATTTTATTGTTGCAATGGCTTGGGGAGTGGGAATTTGGTTCATTATCCTTAACGTAGTAGGTGGAGGCCAAATAGCTTTCAACATTGGATTAACTTCATTCCTAATATTATTAATCTACTTCTACACCAGAAACTAAACTGAGACAATTTATTGTTCTTTCAGCGAAAGGTTCTAATATTTTAGTTTAATAAATAGTTCATGCGTTATTTAATTTTTCTAGGGTTTATTGCACTCTTATTATTTTTAGGCTTCTATTTCAATTCAACTACTGCTCAAGCAATTCAAACCCAAAATTCTACGGATAATTATAGCAATTCTTCAATTTCAAACTCTTTGACATACAATTTAAAACTTCCTGCAGTAGATTCCAAAGATAAAGGGATTCTTGCAGATTTAGAATTAGTTGTAAGCCCAGGTGAAGGTAAAGTATACACTAGAATTGATGGAGATAATCCATTAGTTAACACTGATACTCAAAATTCTATGAAGCGTGCAGTAACAATGGCTAGAACTTACACTCAAATTAAAGATAAGGACTTGTATTTTTCAATGAATTCCGGAAGCGATGTAGTTGGAGGGGTTAGTGCTGGAGCCGCTTTTACTATAATGTCCATTGCTGCTTTGAAAGGAGATACTCTTAGAAATGATACGCTAATAACAGGTTCAATAGAAGTTGATGGGAGCATTGGTCCTGTAGGAAAAGTTCTTGAAAAAGCGGGAGCAGTAAAAAAAGCAGGTTACACTCGCTTTCTAGTTCCTAAAGGTGAAGGAGTAGCTACTGAAGACAACACTAGTTGCGTAAGTAAAGATTTTGGAAATGGATTTTATCAAACTTGTTCTTCTACTCCAGTTGAAATTAACATTCAGAACTTAACTGGCTTGCAGATAATTGAAGTAAATAATTTTACTCAAGCTTATGACCTAATGATATTAAAATAATTTTTCAACCTACTGTTTTAATAGTCATTTTTAATTATTCTTTTATGGCTGAAAACGATTTTAATGATTTGGAAGAAATTGTTAACAAATTAGTTAAAGAATTATTTGACACTGATGCTTTTAAAGATTTGAATCCAAGCGATCAAGTCGTTTATGATGTCAGCATTAAATTAAAGCAAAAACCGTTGAATAAGTCAAAGCTGAAAGTTTTTGAACCTCTAGTTGATGTAATCGATGAAAAAACGGGTTATAGAATTCTGTTTGAAATTCCTGGTTTTGACGAAGAAAAATTAAACTTAAAAGTCTCTCCATTAAACTTGAATTTGAAAGTTAAAGGAAGTAATAGCTTTTCTAAAACAATTGATTTCAAGAATCCAGTAATAGTTGATTCTGTTAAAACTAAATATAATAATGGAATTTTTGAAGTTTTTGTTTTAAAGGAAGTAAAAAAGAAAGTTTCATTAAAAAATTAATTTACTTCTATAGCGGGCTTTCCTCTAATGCTCTTAACTGCTTTTTCACTTTTACTATCTTCTTTTAATTCAATAATAGTTTGAACCCCAAATAATTCGTTAAGGTAATTAATATTTTCGGTAAAATACTCGCCTTCATTTTTTTCGCTGCAGATGACCTTCATAGAAGCAACTTGCCTTCCTTTCTTTCTCAGTATTTGAACTAAATTTCTAGAGTCATTTAAAGTTTTTTGGAAAGTATTTTCTAGGCCTTCAATTTCCTCGTCATAGTATTCTTCAATTTCTCCTATTTCGCTTAAAGAAACCAAACCATTACTTAAACTCAGTTTTTCATTCTGTTCTTCAGTGAAGTGCGGAATTATTGGGTTTAATAATTTAAGCCAAGTCAATAAAATTTTATTTTTCAAAACGGTTTTATCCGATTCGTTCAATCTCTTAGTATTTGCTTCAAGTAAGTTTAAATTTCCATAAAAAACTCTTTGAACATATTCTCTCAACTTCATTTTTTCTGTTGCATTCACTCCAGTTTCATAATTCCTGTAGAATTGATTTAAAACATTTTTAAGATTTAAACTAGTTTTTCCACTTGCATTTGCTTCACTTATTTCTTTTACAATTGCTTCAAGTCTTTGAACACTATAGTATAATTCGCTTATATCTTTTTCTCGGTAATCCATTTTTCCATTCAAGTCAGCTGAATTTAAGCAATATAACCTATAAACATCTACGCTGTGTTGTTGAGTTAATTTTAGTATGGGAACTACATTTCCTTTGCTTTTGCTCATTTTGGCTCCTTCACTTATGACTAGTTCGTTCAAACTAATCATTTCAGGCCAGTACTTCTTTTCAAGTAGAACTGCATGAGCGAATACAAAGAATATCAAATGATTTGAAATATGTGCTATTGCAGTGTGTCTTTGGTTTATAGGATACCAATAGTCAAAAGCTTGCCTGGCCTTTTCGGCGAAGTTTTTATCAACTTGCAATTCTCCGCTTACTTTTCCAGTGAAAACATAATCAAAAAATTGCTTGTCTAGTTTTTCTGGAGGAACGTTATTTTCTCGTATTAAGTCAATTATCGTATACAAGGTCATGTAGAGTGTTGAATCGCTTAAGCTTTCTACAATCCAATTTGGATCTTGCGGTAGTTTTGTTCCTAATCCTCGTTTTCTAGCGCAAGGCCTCTTGTCAAGCCAGTCTAAAATGTCATTAAATTGTTTCACATAAACATCTGGAATTATTTTAATGTAATCTAAACACTGTTTAACTTTGGCTTTATCATGATTGAAGTCTAAAAACCATTGATTTTCAAGTGTAGCCACAATGATAGAAGTTCCACAACGACATTTAGCTTTAATTGTAGGCTCGTAAATCTTAATTGCTTTGCCTTGTGAAACAAATTTTTCTGTTAACTTGTTTTTTACTTCACTGACTTTCATTCCGTTAAATTCTTCACAATTTTCATTAAGAATTCCTTCATAGAATTCTATTTTGTAAATTTCTTTTACTGCCTTATTTATTCCTTCTCGATCGTTTTCAGTTGCATTAACTTTTTCACAGATAAATTGAGCAGGATTATCAGATTCAAGGCTTGGAGAATTAATGACTTTAATTTTTTTAACTTCTTTTCCAATTCGTTTCAATGCCATGTAATCTGTTGGAGAGTGTGCTGGAACTGAATGAACTAATCCAGTTGCATTACTAGTGTTTACGAAGTCTCCTGGAAAAATTTCTATTTCATTATAAAATTTAGTGACTGGAGGAATTGCTTTTAATCCGACTAATTCTTTTCCCTTAAATTCTTTTATGATTTTAATTTCAAAACCTTGATAATTTAATTTATCAACCGCTTCTCTGCCAATAATTATTCTTCCATACTTAGAATCACATAAAGCATAATCTTTTTCGGGGTTTACAAAAAGATTAGTTACCCCGTAAATAGTTTCAGGCCTTAAAGTACTAGTTAAAATGAATGCAGGTTGTCCTTCAAAAGCAACTTGAAATTTGAATGAAATCCATTATTGTACTTCAACTTTTTCTTCGTC
>CABMDW010000022.1 GCA_902385045.1 uncultured archaeon
ATTCTTTACATTATAGAAAAATTATAGGTTGTACTGACCAAGACTTAGATGGAACTGGAAAGATTTTTAGTTTGTTGCTAGTTTTCTTTCATCTGTTCTTTCCAAATTTGATTAAACATGGATTTGTTGGTAAGTTAAATACACCAATCATTCGTGTTAAGAACAAAAAAGGTAAGATTACTCAAGAGTTCTACTATGAAGAAGAATATAAACGTTGGTTAGAGGAAGGTGGTAAAGGTAGAGCGGTTTATTATAAGGGTCTAGATTGCCATGATACAGGCGAAGAAATTAATGGCATTGCTCGTCATTTCACATCTCTCATTTATACCATTACTTTAGAAGATACAGACAAAGAATTGTTTGATATCTACTTTGGAAAAGATGCTTCTAAACGAAAAGAAGTTCTTGTATCACCAGTTAATTTTCTAACTTATGATGAAGCAAAACAATTGTTCGAGTCAAAAATGCTTCCATGTAGAATTCATCTAAATGTTGATACAAAGGCTTATAAATTAGAAGCAATTAGAAGACAGATACCTCACATTATGGATGGTCTAAATCCATCTAGAAGAAAAACTGTTTGTGAAGCTTTAAAGTTATGGCATAATGGAGGTAATGAAAAGAAGGTATTTCAATTCGGAGGTCTAATTGCTTCGGACATGTTCTATCATCATGGTGATGCTTCTCTAAATAAAACAATCATTAATATGGCTCAGAATTTTGTTAATGCTAGGTCATATCCTTATCTACTTGGATTTGGTGGGTTTGGTTCTAGAGCAGAAAATGGTAAAGATAGTGGAGCACCAAGATATACATCAGTTAAACTTAATCCTCTAACAAAACTTATCTTTCCAGATAGAGATAAGTATTTACTTCAATACACGTTTGAAGAAGGTGAGAGAGCTGAACCTTTATACTACGTTCCAGTTATACCTATGTCAATTCTAGAAAGTTTCCAAATTCCATCTGAAGCATGGAAACATAAATCATTTGGACGTAATCTAGATGAAGTGATTACCTATCTGAAAGAACGCATTGGCGGTTCTGAAAAATCAGACTATGAGTTCTCAGTTGATAATAAAAGATATAAAGGTAGGATTGAATTATATAAAGGTTCGCTTCATTCATTTGGTCTATACAAGTATAAGAGAAGTTCAAACACAATTATTGTTTCTGAATTACCCATTGGATTACCTAATTGTAAGTTTGTAGAAGATTGTAAAAAGAAATCTGTATTAGTTGATGATGTTAATGATTACAGTGATGAAGATAATGTTCATATCATAGTTGAACTCAAAGATGGAGCAATTGATAAAATCAAAGATAATGGTAATGATGTTATGGACGGAATTGAATTCACCTTTAAAATGTATTCATCTCTAAAACCAAACTTGAACTACTTTTATGAGAAAGGTATCCTTGAGTTAAACAAATACAAACAAGCATTTGAAATTTGGTTTGAAGAACGACTGAAACTCTATGATATGAGACTAACTAGAGAGAATGTTATCCTTAGATATCAGATTATGGAACTAGAGAATGTTATCAAGTTCATTGAAGCTAATATGGATTTGTCTCAAGAAAGCGAAGATAACGTAGATGAAGTTTTACATGGTTATGATAAAATCAATACATCTTTACTTCATGATGTTAAATATACAAACAATGAAGAGTTAGAGAGAAACTTGATTGGGTCTGATGCTAGTTATGATTACTTGTTAAACATTAGAGAAAGAGAAAAGTTTAGTGGAAACCTGGATAAAAAGAAAGCTAAGTTAGAAGAGCTGAGAAATCAACTAAAGGAGACAGAAGAAGGACTAAATGAGCGACCAATTAAAGGTGCTAGTATCTGGTTAAGAGAGATTGATGAATTGAAAACATACATTGATGAACACTTTGATAATTGGAAGTAAATTAGATATACTTTGAAACTAACTATAAATGGAAGACAACGAACTTCAACTTCAACTTTTACATAAGATTTATCAAAAGAAGATTAAATCACTGAGAGTTAGATATCTATCTGTTATTTTAGCTTATACTGGTATGCTTGTCTATTTTGTTATAAAAAATAATTCATGTTAAATTTTCTACTTTTTTATGCTTGAGTTGTCGTGGTTGTTGTTGTGGTTGGTGGTTCATCAATTTCA
This sequence comes from uncultured archaeon, assembly GCA_902385045.1. Taxonomy (GTDB): domain Archaea; phylum Micrarchaeota; class Micrarchaeia; order Norongarragalinales; family CABMDW01; genus CABMDW01. The sequence goes on from CABMDW010000022.1 coordinate 2,151, forward strand.
TCTAGTCCATCAGAGATGTTATTGTATCCCTCGAGGTTAGTTAGCTTGATAAGTGGTGTCTTTCCTGCTTGCTTTCTAGGCACCTCACCTTCTCCCCAAATCCACTGAAGTTCATACCTCAGTTGCTCTAACCGTTGAGTGTTTGTTAGATTAGATTCATACTTAGCAATTGTCTCAAGGTCATCTGGATATTCCTTCTTATAGTTTTCAATCCAGAGACGAGCGGCTTCGATACAATCATTAAACTTCTCAAACTGGATGTTCTTACACCAACTACCTCTAATTTGAGCTACACATCTTTTAGAGATAGCTACAATCAAAATCTTACTATCATGCATAAAAGCTTCCTTCAGAATTGTTTCTACATATCTGATACTACTGTTGTGCTTTGTCCTCAGATAGAGAATTGCTTCCTTTAGACCCTGATTGATGAACTTGTCAATTGTCTGAAATTGTTCTTCATTGCTTTGAAGTTGAATTTCAGGAGGTGAATCAATGCTAGGTGGAGAAATAGCAATCATGTGTTCAATCATCTTGAACTTATCCTTCAACTTCTCAACATCATATTTATGAACCGACCCGTCAGATGTCTTAAAGATGAATGATGGTTGTTCAGCCATAGTTGCTTTTTTGTTTTACAACTTAGTTATACTACAAAATTTAAACGTTCAAATCTTTATGGGACTTTAGACATAACCTTTGCTATTATGAAAGCTACAGTTATAAGAATTATAATAAAGGCTATAACAAAGAATATAACATACCACTTATTAGTTTCCCACCATGTAGCCTCACACTTATCAACTTGAACAACTACTCCTTCCCATTCTGGGTCTGCTCCAGCGTTTGGTAGCGATGATATAACAGTTCCATTCTGCCATTTAGTTCCAACTGGAGTTAATTTTTTATCTCCAATTTTAGAACATGAATTGGTTGGAGTTCCATCTGGTAGTTCGCATCTAGCATGCCATGTGTGATTTCCAAATTCTTTGTCTCCTTCCTTTACTTCTATACAACCTTTATCATGAGCCGCGGCTAAGTTATAATTACCCACACAAGCTTTATCATCTGTTCTAACTTCTAACCACGCTTTATCATCTAATCTCTTTGTTGATACAACATTTGCTCCTTTCCATTGACTACCAATTGGTGGATATAAATTTTCTCCGCATTATGTGCTACACTTACTAGAATCAC
>CABMDW010000023.1 GCA_902385045.1 uncultured archaeon
AATAAAGTTAGCTTCTGATTCTGTTGCTACTGCCTTAGCTAATAGTGTTTTTCCAGTTCCAGGCGGGCCTGCTATTAAAATTCCTTTGAGTGGCCTTATACCATATTTAGAGAATTTAGCCGGATGTTTTAGAGGCAATTCTATTGCTTCTTTTAATTCTCTTTTTACTTCATCTAGTCCACCGACTTGAGACCATTTTACGTTTGGTATTTCAATGTAAACTTCTCTTAGTGCTGAAGGAGTAATTTCATTCATTGCGTCGTCAAAATCTTTTTTCGTTATGATAATACTTTCTAATATTTCAGTTGGAATTGTTTTGTTATCCATTAATAATTGTCTTGGATCTACTTTCTCTGGCTTTCCATCTTTAATTATCTCAACTTGTTTTCTGTTTTCATTGAAGAAAATTCTTTTTAGAGCATTTATTGCTGCTTCTTTAGCCAAGCTTTGTAAGTCAGCTCCTACAAAACCATGTGTTATTGCTGCAATATCGTCAATGTTGACTATATCTTCTTGCTTAATATTTTGTTTTTTAGGATCAGAGGCTAAAGGCATTCCTCTAGTGTGAATAGTTAGTATTTCTTTTCTTGAAATTTTATCTGGAACTCCGATTTCAATTTCACGATCAAATCTTCCTGGTCTTCTTAATGCTGGATCAATGGTATTGGGTCGGTTTGTTGCTGCAATTACTACTACTTGACCTCTTCCTTTCAAACCATCCATTAAAGTCAATAATTGTGATACTATTCTTTTCTCAACTTCTCCAGTAACTTCTTCCCTTTTTGGAGCGATTGCATCAATTTCGTCAATGAATATAATCGATGGAGCGCTTTTTTCTGCTTCTTCAAATATTTTTCTTAAGTTTTCTTCGGCTTCTCCAACGAATTTTGAAACTATTTCTGGACCGTTAATAGTAATAAAATGAGCATCTGTTTCGCTCGCGACTCCTTTAGCTAATAGTGTTTTTCCAGTTCCAGGAGGACCATATAACAATACTCCTTTTGGAGGTTCTATTCCTAACCTAGAAAACAATTCAGGATGTCTTAAGGGAACTTCAACCATTTCTCTTATTTTTTGAATTTCATCCCTCAAACCACCAATATCTTCGTAAGAAACATTAACAGTTTTTCCTTTGAATGGTTCTTCTTTTAATTCCACAACCGTCTTGTCGTTTACTACTACGAATCCAGCAGGTTGCGTTGAAACTACATAGAAAGGAATTGCACTTGAAAAAACTCGAATTGGTAGAATTTCTCCTTTTTGTAAAGGCAAATGATATAAAGATTTTTTAACATAATAGTCAAATCCGGGAGCATATTTTGAAGGTTGATTAGGAGCCAACACTACTTTTTCTGCAGCTCGAATTTCTGCTTTTCTTATGATAACTTTTTCTCCTAAGGCAACACCAATATTTTGTCTCAAAATTCCGTCCATTCTAATAATATTTCTTCCAGTATCTGAAGGATGAGCAGGTAAAGCTTTAGCTATTGAATTTCGTTCTTTACCATTAGTCTTATCTAGAGCAATTACTTCGATTACATCTCCAGTAGCTAAGTCTAACAATTGCATTACTTGGTTGTCTATTCTAACGTACTTCTTACCGTAATCAATTTGTAGCGCTTCGTTTACAACTAAACTTAATTCTTTAAACGGCATTAAACACCAACTCTTAACGAGATAAAATTTCAGAATTTCCTGGAACTATTTTATAAATTATATCAATATTATTTGCTTTCAACTTTAATAAAAGAGTTTCACAAATTCGTTTTTTTTCAGTTCTTCCAGGAACAATAACAATACCTTTATTATTTTTTACAAATGGCTCTCCGATTATAGAATCTCCCGAACCAGATAAAACCAACTTTAATTCCATGTTTCTAAACCAAGTTCTTTCTCCTCTCATTACAAAACTGCCTTTAGCCACAACTTCTCCATGAGAATGCTTGAATACTTGATTTCCTTTAACACAATAAACATCTATTACTCCAAAACTATTCTTCCAAGCACTAGAATAACAGGCTGCAAATTGAGCTGCTTCTAAAAGATCCTGTTCTGAGGGTATTTTTCCCTCTGTTTTAAGAACGCAAACACTAGCTCCATGAATGTCGGAATGAAAGAATAAATCATCTTCTTGAAGATATTTTGATACTAACTTTTCGTTTTCCTGTGCATTAGCCCCAGAAAGCACTAGAAAACCATTAGAAGTAACCATATGGCGATAAATTTCAAACCATTGCTTACTTTTTACAACTATTTCCTTAAAGGTGGATTTACCTTCCAAAAACTCTTTTTCTTTACTTAATGCTTTTTTTGTTACTAAAATCTGTCTGTGAATTTCTTCTATTTTGTTCTTCTGATCCTTACCTTTCTGGAATTCTTCAGTAATAAAGGCATTTAGGTCTTTTTTCTTAGGAAGTTTTACCAACACCATAACAATATAACGTAACTCCCTAATTATAGTATTTTGTTACTACTGATAAGTTTATAAATGATTAGTTGTATTAATATTGTATGACTGAAGTAAGCCTAAACGAATTAAAAGAATTGAAGCAACAAAGCAAGTTTACTACTAAAAAGAAGTCTGAAGAACAGCTTACAACTATGTTCATGCCGATGAACACCAATGGTGTTTCATTACTTGAAATAAACACAAGGCAAAAATTCTTAGATCAAAGCATTACAGGATGGAGAGAATGGAAGATTTACAAAGTAATGGCATTAGCTTTGGCAATTACAGCAGTTTATTTATTATTCGTAAATGTTTGGCTTGCAGCTGCAGCAGGAGGAGCTGCAGGATGGTATTTTGGAGAATACATTAGAAGAGACTTCTTGATCAACAGAATGTTGAAGGGAAGAGATTTATACGAACTTGGATAAGGTTTAGAAAATGACTAGTGAATTATACGTAGCAAAATCAAATGAAATAGAAACCAGTAATCAGTTTCTTACTAATGTTCCAACAAAAATAACTAAAGGAACTCCGCCATTCATGAGACAAAGCAACAGATGGGAATATTTAAAAGAATTTATTGATGAGTTTTACATCGTAGGAAAAAAGGCAGAAATTATGTTTGTTTTAACTACAGTATTAGGAATTGCAGGATTGAATTATTTCCTTCCTGGAGCATTGCTTACTCTTGCACTCGCAGGCAGATATTATGGAATTGCCTGGTGGGGACACGGAGTAGCTAAGAAATTCGGACAACAAAGAACAATCATGTTGACAACTTAAGGTTGAATAAAAATGGTAAGTGAAGAAATAAAACAAAAAATGGGAACTTTAAGAGAGCCGGGCTACATTACTCAAGGAATGATGTTGCTTGAAGACGTAGGAATAGCAAAGCCATTGAATGGAACACAATATGACTTTGATCAAGCAATGAATCACATTGAATTTGGAGTTCCAGAAATACTTATCTGGGCAGGAGTCTTGTTAACAGCAGTAATAACAGTATTAGGTTTGATTGGAAAATGAAATATCAAGATAAAGGATTAAATATAAAAATAGAAGAAAAGAAGACGGATAGTGAAACCGTTACCCAGCTTCCAATATTTACTAACGTTACGCATAATGCAGTAAATGATCAAGGAGTACAACAATATCCTCTTACAGTTAAAACAAGAGCATGGGTATTCTCTGATTGGATTGACGACAAACATTCAGAAGGAATCGGAGGAGCCTACAAATATTACGCTTACACTTGGCTTGCAATTGCGGGAGCAATAATTTTTGCCTTCATTAATCCTTGGATTGCAGGAGTCTTTGCTTTTCTAGCAGGATACTGCAGAGGAGAAAGAATAATTCACCAAGCTTGGTATAAGTTATGGTTCTCTAGTAAGAGTTATTTGATAACAAAGTGAGATAAATGGAGTACAATAATTTTAATGAAATTCAAAAAATGCAGGATATGACTAATCAACACGATAGCATGCAACAACCTAAAATGCATGCTCCAGAAATCAGAGCCGCAACAGCAATGGCTAATGTTAAAAGACCATTGTTAGAAACCAGAAATAGGTTTGATTATGTTAATGGATTTCTAGGATTATGGAAGGAAGCCATTAGATACAGATTAGCAGTAATTGCTTTGTCTATATTCAGTATTTGGGCATTTTTCGTGTTCCCTTACATTTTACCTTTCACTTTGGCGCTAATACTTTACTACTACAATAGACGTCAACATATTACAAAAGTAATCTTATCTTCAAAAAGAAAGGTTATTGAAGCTGGTTGAAAACTTCTTTTTTATTTCTTTCTTACGTTAAAGTCTAGTGAATTGTTTTTTCAAAGCACAACAACTGGACCACAAAATAATAGAAAATAAACGGATATTGTTAGTCGGGGCAGGGGGACTAGGAAGTCAAACACTAATTTTTCTAAAAAGAATCGGATTTAAAAAGATAATCATAATGGATAGGGAACTTCTTGAAAAAAATAATTTAGATAGACAATTTTTACTTGAAAAAAACAGTGTTGGAAAAAGTAAGTCTATGGAAGCAGGTAAAAAAACAGGATTCAAAAGCATTTTTGAAGAATTTAACGAAGCTAATTTCAAAAAAATAGATAAAATTAAACCCGAAGTAATCTTAGATTGTACAGACAATTATGAAACTAGGAAAACCATAAACGATTATTGCAAACAAAATAAAATACCCTGGATTTTCACTTCTTGTATTAGAAATGAAGGAATGTGCTGTTTAGTAAAACCCTGGAAAAATAATTCGTTCAAAAAATTTGCTTTGAAGAAAGAGGTCGAATCCTGTACTATCGAAGGAGTGTCCTTTCTTGCTTTAAACGTAGCGGCGTCAATGCAAGTACAACAACTAATTAATTTGCTGCAAAAAAAAGAAGATTTTGATTTAACTTACTTTAATTTGAAAAATAACTATTTTACTAAAATTAAAGTCTAAGCAGGGTAAGGGAGTCGCACCCTTCTTCTCCGCTGGCCACTATTTCAACTAAAATAAGATTAGTATTGAAAGTTGCAGGCGGATGCATAGCTGCTCTGCCAACCCTGCTTGATAGAATAGTAATAACTGGTTAAAAATAATAAGATTTGTTTTCAAAGTTTTTCGGTAGTCCAAAAACCTTTCTTTTTAAAAAAACCCACGAATAAAAAGCCAATTGCAAACGAAATCAAATGTGCACTCGTGCTTTCTGGAGCTTTTGCTATTTCTTTTGCCTTTTCTAATTTGTTCAAATTATCTAAAGTAGTGTTTAATTTCTGTTGAACTACTTGAGTGGATTTATTTTCGGCAGTTAGATTGCTGATTTGCGAAACTAAGTTTTGCTTTTCTTGTTGCAATTGAACTTGTTGTTGCGAAGTTGCAGAATTAACAAAACTTGAAATTGGATTGATGATTAAAGGAGACAAAAAGAATACTAAAAGTAAAAGACTTAAGCCAAATAGTGGTCGGAATGCCAAAGTAGCTCCCAAAAGACCTGCGATTCCTAAACTTGCACCAACTAAATAATTTCCAGGATTAAGCAAAATAAATGCAAGAGAAGAAATAATCATTGATGAAAACAAGATTAACAAATAATCTCTTTTTTCGAAATTATTTTCAATAAATAGGCCAAATACGATCAAAAATAATAGGTTTCCAATCAGATGTGTAGGGGAAACATGTACAAAAAAATGGGTTATTACTCCGAAAGGCAAAGTACTAGAAAAACCTGAAAGAGAAATAAGTGTTTTCTCATCAATGTAATAGGAACCTTTAGAAAAATAAAGATAAAAACCTATAAGCAGTAGAGTCAAAGAAAGAGTTAAAATAAATTTAAACTTGTTAGCCATTTGAAAACACTGTGGAATAAATTGGGAAAAAGCTCGAAACCTTCTCCCAACTCAATTCCAACCCACCGATGATGCAAAAATACTAGGAATTGCGAATTTAAAAGATTGACTTATTAAGCAGTACAATCTATTTTTGAAAGAAGTTCATTAAAATCTGAAGAGGAATCATAACCAGAAGGAGCCACTAATATAAGTGAAACAAAGCCCTTTGGACATACGCCGTACAAGACTTGAACAGAAGACGTAAAGGTTTTGAAAGAAGAAACGCATGCAGACATTGAATTTAAAGAAGTATATCTTGCATCGGTTATTTTTCCTGAATATTTGTCGTTAAATAAAGTGTTTAGAGCCGCCACACTACAAGTATTTACTAGTTGAGAAGTCAGAGCCGTTTGACTGAAACCAGAAACATAACTTCCAAACAATTTCTCTTGACCTTTTTCAAAAACAAAATAAGAAGAGTTAGAATCATAAGAAAGACTCCATGAATTTGGAAGAGTTAAAACAAATACATTGGTTGAATACTTTTGACCAGAGAAAGTAAATGAAAGATTGTGGGAAGTTGAGTTCAGACTAAAGAATCCAAGAAAATAAAGAAGAACTGCAAAACATAGAAGAGAAAAAATCGTACTAAGAGAAAAAGGAAAAGCAATCTTATTGGTTCCTTTAAAGCTAATTGAGAGGGCATACTCAAACGATAGAAAAACCACGAAGGCAAGAATGCCGATTACGGTAATTAAATAAATTCCAATAGGAGCAAGAAAATGAAATGCAGGCAATAAACCTAGAACAAGTGCAAAACATGAAGCAAGTGAATAAATGTTTTGAAAAGAAGAAGTTACAGTAGATTGTTTTAAAGAATAAAATAAAATCACAGAAAATAATAATGGAAAAACAATACAAACTGAAACTGCTAACACAATCATAAGATCCAAAGAAAAAGAAGTTTCTTGAATGCCAGAAACATTAACTAAATATAACAATGCAGTGAAAAGAATCGCGGCAGCTAAAGAAAGTATAATGCTTTTAGTAATAGAATTTTGAGAGTACTTGACAGTTTGAGCTTTGACAAAGTCCTTTAACATCATAAAAAGAAGCACGCCAGAATTAAAAAAGAATACGGGCCCAGAGGGACTTTCGTATTTAGTGTTACTAAAAACTTCGAACCCTCGACCCATCGGTTAAGAGCCGATTGCTCTAACCAGGCTGAGCTATGAGCCCATATTTAGAATAATATTGTCAGGTAGACATAAAAGTGTTTTTATCGTTAAAAAATAATGACTAAAATTACCGTGTTACGAATAGGCCATCGAAAAAACAGGGATAAAAGAATTACAACTCATTGCGGTCTTGTCGCTAGAGCATTCGGAGCAGATAAAATAATTATTTGTGGTGAAGAAGATGAATGCGTTAATACAATAAACAAGGCAAGCAAAGCATGGGGAGGAAAATTTGAAGCGAAATATGCCAAAGATTTTGTCAAACCATTAAAAAAACTAAAGAAAACAAACAAAATCGTACATTTAACTTTTTTTGGAACCCCCATTCAAACTGCAATTAAAAAAATTAGAAAAGAAAAAAATATTTTAATAGTAATTGGAGCAGAAAAGGTTCCGCGCATAGTATATAATCTTGCGGACTACAATGTTGCAGTTACTAATCAACCTCATTCAGAAGTAGCCGCACTGGCAATAATGTTAGATAAATTCTTTTCAGGTAAAGAATTAAACAAAAAATTTACTTCTGCAAAGAAAAAAATAATTCCCAGCAAGAACGGAAAAAACTTCAAGAAAAAAACTTATTTATAATCGTTTCCCTCAAAAAAACAAAGGTTAGTAGTTAAATATCTGAAGCGTTAAATTAACTTAATGCAAAAGAAAACAGTTAAAAAAACAACTGAAAAAAAAGCAGCTGTAAAAACAACTGAAAAATACGATCACCTCTACGATTTTGTACAAAAAATCTCAGGAGATAACGGTTTAAAAGTATTCCAAATAATTGGCGACGGCGTTACTGACGACGTTATTGAAAAAAAAGCCAACATCAAAGTTGCAGAAGTCCGAAGTATTCTAAATCACCTACATAGTTTCGGAGTTGTTGATTACTCGCGTGAAAAGAACTTAACAACCGGATGGTATACTTACACTTGGAAGATTAACGAAGAACGAGCAGTTCAAAATTACATTCAATCACTCAAAAAAGAAAAGAAAATGTTAGCCGAACGAGCATCTGGATTAGATAATACTGTGACATTTTATTCAAAGAAAACCGGTAGAAGTTTCTCATTTGAAGAAGCTTTTGAAAACCAATTCAAATGCCCCGAGACAGGAAACACGTTAAAAGAAATAGATAAAAACCAGGAGAGAAAGAGTATTTCTAAAAGAATTCAAGAAATAGATAAAACACTCGCCGAACACATGCCACGTGTAATCGTGGAGTAAATACTTGTTAACACAGCGGGGTAGGGTAGCCAGGAGTGCCCGCTGGGCTCATAACCCGGAGATCGGTGGTTCAAATCCACTCCCCGCTACTTTAAAATTTTAAAAGAACTAATTAAATTAATGAAACATCTCTCAAATTTTGGAGAAATTAGTAAAAGCGTAATAAAATGGAGGCGCCCTACTAAAAAAATAAAATTAATACTCGACACCCCCGAAGGCAAACGCATAACCTACACATACCACCTGCGGGGAGGAATTGGCTTAATTCAGAACAAGATTATTGGGAGGGAGCTTACTAGACCGGAAAGCGTGTTGTTAAAAAAATACAAACAAAATACATCAAGATTAAAAAACCGTGGAAAAACCATTGTAAACAACAATGAATTCTGGCATCCAGACATTGCAGCAATAATTGAAAAACAATTAAAAGAAGAAATTAAACAAAAAAAACAATTAAAAGAAAAACAAGAACTAGAAGAAAGAAACAAATTACATTCCGAAAGTGTTGACTACTTACTCAAAGAAAATGATCCGAAATATGTTCCGTTTAATGGAATGACCCGTAGAGAAATGATAGAAAAAATTAGAGAAAGAATAATAAGGGAACGGATAGAAAAAGAAAGTGAAAAATAAAAAAAATTATCTTCTGTATCTTGCGCTGTAAGGTAATGGTTTTGCAGCTTCTGGTTCTGGCATTGGTTCTTCTTCTCTAACTGGCGCATTACCAACAATTATGATTCTTTCGACTGCCTTTACGCTCTTGTATAGTATTGTTTTTTCTCTGAAGATTCTTTTTGCGTCATCTTTGCTGATTGCTCTGATTGGTTCTAAGGTTAGTCTTGAAACTTCTCCCGTTTGCAAGTCGATAATTGCATCAAATACTTTTCCTACATATTCTGCATTATCAGTGTAAACATCCATTCCTAATAATTGAGAAACTTTTACTGTCATTTTATACCACCCTTAGTCTAAACTCTTTTTTGATCTCGTTTAAAACATAAGCATAATTTCTATAATGACTAATTACGTAAACCTCTAATTTATAATCCCCTGGTTTAGTACGTTGTATGCTCCAAACATCAAGTTTAATGTTTTTCACTTCGCCTGGAGCCAAATCACCTAAACGGATTTCCTTTGAATTTGAAAGTGCACTTTGATCAAATCCAAGTGTTTTTGGGAGAGTTATTATTACAGAAGTCAACTGACTTGAAGTAAAATTATTAGAAAGATCTATAGTAAGAGTTACTGCGTTGCTCTTGTAAGCAGTCAAACGCATGGGGTGCACGGCTATCCTAATGCCATATATTTTTCCTTCTATTGGCGCTTCTTTTTTACCAAATAAATCAAATATACCCATAAAATCTAGTTAGTATTAATGAAAAAATATATTTAAAACAATCTGAGTATATAATGGGTTTAAAAAAGGTAAAAAAATT
>CABMDW010000024.1 GCA_902385045.1 uncultured archaeon
CAAGCTTCCGCGCCGATGAACTCTATCAATAATATCTAACAAAACCTTTCCATTATCTTTCTCACTTGGAAAACCTTCAACGCATTTGGTAATCCAGTTAGATAAGAAGTATTCCTTACAGTAAGTGTAGATATACTAATTCTCCTTTCCCTGCCACCAAAACAATTTAAACATAACGTCAAAATTCAATGAGCGCACCAACTCAATTTCATCATCAGTCATATTGCTCAGAAGGCGTTTAACTGAGTAAAAATTGTTGGAATAGCGCCCATGAACAAAATCAAAGAAAGCATATGTATAACGCCTCTGAATTAGCAAAGCTTCAATCTCACCAGTTGTTTGGTTCTTTCTACAAATGATAACTCCGTATGAGTTTTTAGTCTTATTCATCTCAGTTTCATTTACCGTCATTGTTTTTTGTTGTATTCACATTGTAAGAGGGATAGATTATAGTTATACTTCTCCTTTTTTATTATTCAATTATTATTTGAGATGCGTTATATATACAGCGCATATAAAAAGTCATGGCTTTGAATAATCGCATCCTTCAAAATTATCATTCAGATGAAAATAGAAAGTTCTTAGTTGATGAGTTAAAGAAAATGAAATTAACGGAGAATGTTAAGAGATACATTACAAACTTAAATCAATATAGACGTGTTATAGAGAAGTTCGTTGATTTAAATGACTGCGATACAGTTCTGGAAGGTGTTAGAAGATTAGATACAAAGTTTCTTATGTTAGCATCACAACAAGCTGAAGGCGTTCAAGAATGTGATGATACGGGAGTTGGTAGAGACATGTTTATGAAAACTGAAATGTTTGATGCTGGTGATGACACGTGTTATGATTATAGACATTCAAATGCTGAAAGGTTGTTTAACAGATATGGAGATGACCGAGTGCCTTTCTGGCAGAAGTTTGACCATCTAATGTGTGAAACTTATTTAGAATGTGATAACACAGAGAAAGAAAATGCGATTTATCGTTTAGACCCAATGGAAGAACTAAACAATCATGATGAATTCTACATGCGTCGTTATTGTCCAAAGTGAGCTAATTTAATTAGTTAATAAAAATAAATACTAGATATAAAAATGGGAGGTGGTCAATCAACAGCAGACCCTAAATGGGGCGAGCCATGGAGTTCTAATGGATGCCAACAAGGTTCTGATAAGTTTTTAGAACGATATTGGTCTTGGTGCGACCCCGGAAAATATACAGGACAGTCATGTAAGCAATTAGTAGAAAGCGGATTACTTCAATTCCCAAATAACATTCAAGGAAGACAAGTAATGAGAGCACAAATGGATCCAAATGATGATAGAGCGGGTTGGGTATATGTTAGAGGTAATTGTAATCCAGAATGGAAAATGAATGCTCAAGGGCAGTGGAGTTCAGATGGATGTCAGGGTGGAGATGATAAAGGATATCAAAGGTTCTGGGCTAACTGCTCAACAAAAGGTTATCCAGATTCATGTAAGCAATTAGTAGAAGCTGGAGCTCTTCAGTATCCAGAAAAAATTAATGGAGGACTAGAGGTTGATCCAACTCGTTCTCGCATGGCAGATAATAACATTGCTTGGGTTTATGCCAAGACACCAGATTGTCTTGCGTCATGGGGCGATTGGTCATATGACGGAGTCCATTTATACAAAGGAGAATACCATAATCGTTATTTTAGTTGGTGTAATTCAGCAGACCCTTCTAGACCTAGAGAAGAAGCATGTAAAGATATTATAGGAACTCCGGCATTACCATGGCCAACTACAATTAAGTATAAAGATAAAACTTTAAATATTATCGGAGCTGAAATTGACCCAAATGATAGTAAAACTGGTTGGGTTTATACAGATGAACCAATCGCCTATTTTGGCGAGTGGGGCGATGGAGGAACTGGATGTAAAGAAAATGGAAGACATCTATATTGGGCACGTGCTTATAAGTATGACCAATATGCTTCATTTGATTTAGCTTCTATTATGGGCACATCTGCTCTACCTTGGCCAACTGAAATTAGAGGACAAAAGGTAGTCAAAGCTCTGGTAGCACCTGATGATAAGACAGCAGGCTGGGCTTATACAATTGATACAAAGTGTGAGCCTGTTTGGTCTGGTTGGGACGATAACGGGTGCGAATCTGATAAAAAGCAACATAAATATGGAGCCATATGTGTAGTTAATCCTCCATACGAGGCATGTGATAATATGAAATTACCAGATAAAATGGTTGATATCAAAGGCAGACCTTTAGACCCAACTAATTATTATCTAGAAGCTCCAACAATGGTGAATAACAAGAAAGTTTTGACTTATCAACCTGAACTTCATGGGCAGGAACGAAGAATGAATGTTATAACAGAAGAAACAGACCCAGATGCTTGTTTATCGTGGTGGGATAAGAATAAGTGGTATGTTATATTCTTTGTCATCGTCTTCCTCATTCTCGTAATTGTTATTGGAGCAGTTGTCATGAAAGTTATGACCAAGGTTTAGACACATCAAACTCATTTTGTTTTTTATGGCACCAATTGAGTTCTAAAAAAGGTTTATATAAAATGGCTTATCCAAGCCTTGAACAAAATATACATGATTTTCTATATGATATAGCTCAAAGAAAAGAATTTTATGAACTGTATGTTAGTGATAAAAAGTATAAACGAGACTTTGATAAGAGACTAACTATCTTTGGAAGACAAGCTGGAGTTAGAACATTTATGAATCCAAATACAACATATAATAGAATTCTAATCAAATGGTCTCCAGGAATGGGTAAGAGTATAGGTTTTACTTTGATAGCTCAGGAGTTTATCAAGCATTACATGAAGACAAACAATATAAACACAAATGTTTGGGTAATTACATTCACTAAACGAGTTATACAAGAAGAACTTCTAAGATATCC
>CABMDW010000025.1 GCA_902385045.1 uncultured archaeon
CAAAAGAAAAATTATTCGAGTGAAAAAAATAAATGATTAAATCAGTATTGAACACCGAAAAAGCCGTTGCACTAGCGGAAACTCAGAACAGACTAGTATTCGTAGTCTCAAGAGACTCTACTAAAGCAGGAATCAAGAAAGAAGTTGAAACAGACTATACTGAAAAAGTCAAAAACGTTAACACATACATTACTGCACGCGGAGAAAAACGAGCAGTAGTAGTATTCCAAACCGAAAAAGCTGCTAGCAAAATAGCTGCAAAATTAAAAATAATTTAAAGTGAAATGAATGGGTACGCATCTAAGACAACAAAAAAGAGGACATGGAAGTCCAGCTTATCAGGCACCATCACATAGATTTTCAGGCAAAACCGATTATTCAAACTTAGTAACTTACAAGAGAGCAGAAGTAATTGATTTACTAGATGATGTGTCTAGACATCCGTTAATGGCTAAGGTCATGACTGATGATAACAAGAATTTCGACATTATAGCAGCAGAAGGAAGAGGAATTGGAGACATCATAGGAATTTGCGATAACAATTTGGCAGTAGGAAACATTGAAAAACTAAAAAACCTACCAGACGGAACGCCAATATTCAACATTGAAAGAAATCCTAACGACGGAGGAAAAATCTGCAGAAGTGCAGGATCCTCAGCAATAGTAGTTTCACGAAATGAAGAATCAAATACTGTAACAATAATTTTGAGATCAAAGAAAGAATTAGTTTTAAGTGGAAACTGCTTGGCAACAATAGGAATTGCGAACGGAGGAGGAAGAACCGAAAAACCATTCGTAAAAGCAGGAACCAAACATTATGCAATGCATGCTAAGAACAGATACTGGCCAAAAGTAACTGGAACATCAATGAGTGCTTACGATCACCCTCATGGAGGAAGATCTCTAGGTAAAAGCAATACCGTCAAGAGAAGCACTCCACCAGGAAGAAAAGTCGGAAGCGTTGCAGCAAAGAGAACTGGACGAAGAAAGGGTAATGATTAATGGCTAAAAAGTTTAACTACAAAGGAAAAACGATTGAAGAAATAAAAGTAATGAGTTTAGATGAATTCATAAAACTCTTGCCTTCAAACCTAAGAAGAACAATGCTAAGAGAAGGATGGCAGGTCAAAAACTTCATGAAAAAACTAGGAAAATCACTAGCTAAAAACAAGCCAATTAAAACTCAAATGAGAGAAATTCCAGTATTGCCAGCAATGATTGGAAGTAGAATTAAAATTTATAATGGAAAAGAATGGGTTGAAATATCAGTAATCCCAGAAATGTTGGGACATAGACTAGGAGAATTTAGTATTCCAATTAAAATGGTCAAACACAGTGGACCAGGAATTGGAGCTACAAGAGGATCCAAGTCAGTAGAACTCAAGTGATGATTTAAAATGACTAGCATTTACAAATACGGAAGTCAAGAACAAGGAGGAAAAGCACAGTTGAAAGACTTAGATGCATCCTACAAAGACTTGTCACAATTATGTAGAGCAATAAGAAGACAGCCTCTACTTAAAGCCAAGAAGATATTGAATGGCGTAATTGAATTAAAACAACCAATTCAATACTACAAGTTCAAAAAAGGAATGGGTCACCGAAGCCAATTGAAAGGACAACCGGGAAGATGGCCTAAAAAAGAAGCTAAAATGCTATTAACAGCAGTAAACAATGCTGAAGCAAACGCTAAATCACAAGGATTAGAAGTAGCAAAACTAGTAGTCAAAGCAGCAATCGCATACAAACAAAACACAATGAAAAGACATAGAAAATACTGGGTCACAGGAACAGTATTAGGATATGGAAAACAAGCCATTTGGGCTAACTATGTTACAGCAAGACTAGAAGTAGTATTAGGAGTTTAATGAGGTAATGAAATTTGGCAGTCGAAAAAAAATTCTTGCAGAAAAGACTTGAAGATATTCAAGTAAAAGACTTCTTGAAAAAAGAATTGGACAAAGCAGGAGTCTCAAGCATTGAAATACAAAAAACACCAGTCGCAACAAGAATATTCATTAAAGTAAGAAGACCAGGAGCAGTAGTAGGAAGAAAAGGAAGTGGAATCAAAGCAATAACTGAAACACTAACAAAACAATTCCACATTGAAAATCCTCAAATAGAAATAATTGAAGTAGGAAATTCTTCATTAGATCCACAATTAGTAGCAGAAAAAATTGGAAGATCAATTGAAGCAATGAACAAAGTAAAACAAGTCATGAGATTTACATTAAACGACGTCATGAACGCAGGAGCAATCGGATGCGAAATAAGAATTGCTGGAAAAGTTCAGGGAAAAGGAGCTAAAGCAAAAGCAATAAAAGTCAGACAAGGATACTTGAAGAAATCTGGAGAACCAGTAAAATTAGTTAAAGTAGGAAAATACGTTTCTCACATGAAAGCAGGAGCAATTGGAATCCTTGTTAAAATAGTTCCACCAGGAACAATATTCCCTGACAAAATAAACATGGAAAAAGCAAGAATGAAACAAGAACAACCTAAAGCTGAAGAAAAAGTGAATGAAAATGGCAGTAATTAGATTAAAAGAATTAAAAAGTTTACAAGTTTCAGAATTGAAAGAAAAGTTAGTTACTTACAAGAAGGAATTAAAAGAACAGGAATCAATTAAAATCAGAACCAAAAGACCAGACAATCCAGGAAAGTACAGGGAATTAAAAAAAGTTATTGCAAGAATAATGACTTTAATACAAATTAAAAGCAAAAAAGCTTAAAACCTAATTTTTAATCAGAAACTCAAGGCCTCATTACAATATCATTAGAAGCATCTTCGCAAATATTAGCCTTGTAAATTGCAGTATCATCTCTAGAAACATTTGAAATCCTAAACAAATCCAAATAACCATTCAATCCAAGAGTGTAACTAGAAGCATCGCCACCTATTGACAAATTACTGGAAGAACTAGTAAAACTAAAAGGATAAGAAGACGACCTATTACCATTCAAATAAAATACAGCATTAGTTCCATCAAAACTAATTGCTACATAATTCCAGGCATTACTTTGAATAATCATCGGAGCATATACGCTTGATGAACCAATTAAAGAAACTCCAGAAGAATTAAACCAGACTCCAAGATTACTTGAATTAAACAAGTAACTTTGTGAAGGAGTAGTTAAAGGCTCAAACCAAAACTCAAGAGTAAATTGATTATTTACATTAAAAGCAGTTGTTCCACCAACAAAAACCAATACTTGAGTAGAATTGAATAATACAGAAGTCAAACCTTGTTCAGTATCTCCATTATAACCAGGAGTTGGGTTTCCACCAGATAAATTAACGTAAGTTAAAACAAACCTATTATTACTCCAATCTTTTACTGCGTCACTTAAAGTATTTCCTCTAAAAGGAAAATAACCTTGAGAAGATGAATCAAAAGGAGGATAATATCCGTTTCCAATTGCCTTGTAAGTAAGACAATCTCTGACTAATTCTTGAACATTAACTTGTTGCTGTTTTTTAGTGCCTTCTGAACTCAAAAATCCGGTAAACACGCCAATAACCAATATGGATAAAACAAGTATTCCTCCAAATAATAGGAGCCATTCTAAAGAAACTTGACCCTTAAACATAGAATTATTAAAACACAATCAAATAAAAGAATAAGTAAACAAAGTGATAACATGAAATGGTTAAAAATATTCTACCAAAACAATGCTATAGGAATAATTTTATTACTAGGAGTAGCAGCATCAATATTACTACAACAAGAAAGAATAATTGAAGTGATAGGATTGCTTGCTGGAATAGTCCTGATAATCAAGTAGTCAAAAACTTTTTCTTAAACTTCCAATTGCACTCATTAAAAATAGGACAAGAACCACAACGAGGATTTGAAGGCTTACAGGTTTTCCTTCCATGCATGATCAGAAGCAAATGCAAATCGTGTTTCAAACTATCAGGAATTAATTTTTCACAATTCTCTTGAACTTTTATTCTAGATTCTTTCTCCTTAGCAAATCCAATTCTTTTTAAGACTCGATAAATATGAGTGTCAACAGGAAAGAAAGGCTGACCGAAACCAAAACTCAAGATTACTGCAGCAGACTTAGGGCCAATGCCTTCCAAAGAAGTCAAATAATTAAAAGCATCTTCTTTCGAATAATCTTTAAGAAAATCCAAAGAAACTTTTTCATTTTCTTGTTTTAATTTTCTTAATATTTTTATAATTCTTTTAGACTTTGAAGGTGCAAGACCACAGGGTCTAATTATTTTTTCTAAAACAGAAGGATTTAACCTAGATAATTCTTCATAAGAATAACTGGATTTCAAAAACCGGAAAATAGGAATAGTAACTTTATCAGTACTGTTTTGTGATAAAATCACTCCAACCAAAGAATCTAAAGGGTCACGAATCAAAGGCGGAAAATCCATTTCACGCAAATCATAAGTTTTAGCAAGCTTTCTAGTAATAATCTTGAAATCTTTTTTCATCAAATGAATCAGTCGAAACAAGATTAAATTTATATACTTTATTACAATGAACTATTTGATATTATGAAAAATACAGTAATTATTGGAATAATAGTAATAGTTGTAGCATTAGGAATATACTTTATAATTAGCAACAATCAAACATCTACCCCTAACACAATAGTTAATGCAAATAATCAAAACAATACAAATTCTTACACTATAAATCTTAACAACAATCCGGCAACTGGAAGTTATTTAGTAGACAGTC
>CABMDW010000026.1 GCA_902385045.1 uncultured archaeon
ATTTGATATAAAACCATCTGCAATTCCTTGAACAGTTAAATTCGCGCCGTAAGGAAAATCTAGAGTTTGAGTGTTTCCATTTTCATCTGTCTTTAATGAATTCACCAAGTTTCCATCTTGATAAAAGTTTATTGTTCCATTAGGAATACCAGCAGATGGATCGCTCGATTTTCTTAGAAAAACACTAACACCTAAAGTTCCAGCGTCAAGTAATTTTGTTAAAACTAATTTTGTTTGAACATCACCAGAACCAATTGTAACATTTGAACTAGCTGAAGCAAAACCTTCAGAAGTTGCGACTAAATCCCAAGAAGTGTTTTGAGCAACATCAAAACTAACTATTGCACCTTGTTGTACTGCCACTAAATTTCCATCTAAACTTCTCAATTCAGTCTTAGTGTCACTCGGACCATCTATTACAACATTTAATTTTACAGTAGCCTCTAAAGTATCTTGAGATCTAAGAGCAAGAGTTTGATCTGATTGACTTAAAATTACGGTATCAGTTATATCAGTTCCTCCTACAATTTTAGCTATGACTGAATAAGTTCCATAAGGAATTTTCTGAAAAACAGTTTGCCCATTCAAATCAGTTGATTGCGTTAAAGTTGTTTTATAATCACTTGAACTAATAGTAATAGTATAACCAGAAAGTGCTTTTCCAGTAGGGTCTAATAAAACTGCAGTAAGATTTCCACTACCTTGAGCAGTGAAGAAGAACAAGTAAGCTAATACGCCTAGAATTAAAATTGGGATTAACAATAGAATTAGCGGTGAAAATCCTTTATCACTGCACCAGTCGTTGAAATTCCTGAAAAAACTAATTCCTTTTTCTTCAGTCCATTCAACGAATTCTTCCCATTTTTCGTCGAAAATCATTTTGAAAATAACACTCTTAAAAAAAAATTACTTCTTGACTTTAATTGTATTAACGTAACTCCAAAATCTTGAATAAATGCATTTGTTAGTTGTTGGGTCTCTTACTGCAAGAACTATTTTGAATGGTCCGTTAGAAGTTGGAATTACACTGAAAGTTTTTTGAGCTGCATTAGGATCAAAGGTAGTTGCTCGTTTAAATTTGCCATCAGATCCGTCTTGGAAGTAAAGATCATAATATCCGAGAGGATTAGGATCAGGAGTTATTACAATACTGATTGGATCATTTCTATTCCAATTTAATAGTAATCGGCTTGCAGCAGATTCTTTCTTATTGTAATCTGCTACGGTCTTTTTCTGTAGTTTACTTAATTTTTTAGTGTGTACGTTTCCTACTGCATTTTGCCACTCTTGATAAGTGGCTTCATTATTTATTTGAATCCAATTTATAGTGGATTTAGCAAAATTAAAATTGTGAGATAATTGTATAGTACAATTCTGTAATTCAGCATCAGTTAAGTCAGGAGTTTTTGGACCAGTATTATTAGGAGGAGTTAGATTTGCTTGAGGAGTAGAAACAAGTGGAGCAGTAAAGTTAACAGTAGTTGTAAGACTTTTTCCTAGAGCATTAACAGAAATGGTAATGTTTTGCATTTTTCCATTTGGATCTATGAATAGATAACCATCTGGATCAACTGAAACATTTCCGTTAAAGGAAGTAGAAGTTCCTGTTCCTTTGCTTAAAATTAAATTGTTTCCATTTAATCCTGTAAACGGAATGTCTGAAAAGTTGTCAGAGTTTGTATCATATCCTATCCACAAATATACTGGTTTGTTTGCAGGATAATTATTTACTTGAGTAGTTGAAAGAAGGTCGTCAGTATCAGGGTTTGACTCATTGTAAATATATGCGAATAATCCAGTAACATCTGACGGGTTAATATCTGAAACTCCACAAGATAAAATCAAATTGTAATCATCATTTTCTCTTACAGTCTTACAATCTCCAGTAAAGCCGCCATTAGTATCATTATAGAAGTATTCAAACACACTCTTTAGTTCACCAACATAATATGTTTCCAAATTCTTATCTACTGCATAATTAGTTACAAAGTAAATGTTCTTGTCAACTACATGAACTCCGATAAAGGTTTTTCCTTCTTTAACATATTTTACGTAATTATTTGTAATTGATGAAGGCAACTTGCAATTATCAGGATCAGAATAAACAGGCATTCCATTAGTTGGATCTAATTTGAGAATATCGCACCTGTAGAGGTTTACTTCTGGGCCAGTTTTTACACTAAGATAATCATTTGGATTGAATAATGAATAATCTTTAGGAGCAATTCCAAAAGTTTTAATTTTATACTTAGCAAAAGTGTACAATGTTGGCTTGTAACCATCATATTTTATTTGACATGTTCCAGTAGTGCAAGTGTCATAAGGATATCCGCTTAGTGATTGTACTGTAGAAGTAAGATAACTAGAGTAATCACTTAATGGAGAGTCTTTTAGTAACTTGAATTCATTAACATCTCCGAAAGTAAAGCTTAAATCTGAAACTCTGAAACCACCAGTATCTCCTGCAAACTTATATGGAACATGAACATCAACTTGCGTAGCAAATGCTCTTGAAACTTGTGCTGCATCAAAATTAGTTCTGTCTGCTGTAGGCAATCCCATTGCAAAAGTACTAGGATTATAACCTGGACCTAAGATTCCGGGAATTGGACCACCGTATTGAGCATATTGTCCTGGAACAATTTGTCTAGATCTAGCTTGATACACTAAAGTCAAAATATTAGCTCTACATAAGCTGGTAACGAATGAACCACCTAAAATCGATAATACTTTTGAAGCACCAGTGCTTCTAAATCTAGTTGGGGATCTAAGTGAATCACAAATTAAGTTTAATACTTGTTGGAAATTACATCCAGAGTACCCAAAAATCGGATCTGGTATTCCTGGTCCTTGGAAGCCACCATAACCATATGGATTTTGTTGAGGATATCCGATGTAACCGCCATATCCGTAAGGATTAGAACCATAGTAACCGCTAACAAGTGGATTTTGAATCGTATTATAATAATTAAATTGTTGATTTTGAGGTAAGTTTGCTCCAGTAGAAATTGAAGGTGTCACATTAAACAAACAATACAATGCATTAACATCACTGCATAATTGGTTTGCAGTATCATATAATGCAGCTACAGCGCTTTCAAGCATTTTGTTTCCTGCGGAAACAGAACCATGTCTTACTGTAGATGGATTCTTTGAGTTAAGTAAACTGTTTGCAGCACTAGAGTATTCAGAATATGTTGGCAAATTCAAACAATAATTATTCTTTTGACAATCTACTACGCTGTCTTTGTTATTGTCAATCAAACTTCCAAGAACATCTCCTTTTATTGAATAGGTATTAGTTGGATCTTGGAATACAAAGTCTTTAGCTTTGTTAGTTTCAAGGTAGGCAAATTTTGCGTTTAACTTCTTGGAATTATCTACAGTTAAAACTGGTTCTTGAGAACTTACTAATCTTCTTGGAATTAATGAACCGTTTGACGGCACTTGTATTTTTGTTAAAAGTTTTAATTGCTGTGAATCGAATTTCTTTACTGCTATGTTTAGTGTAGCCTTTTGTGTTCCAGTTGATAGTGAACCAAATGTCAAAGTGATTGTTGATGGTTTTATTGAATCATAATCACAACCCGGCTTAGTTGGATCAAATAAAACAGTAAATGTTCTTATTTTTCCTGCTGGAATCGAAAATCCGCTGCTGCTAAAACTACTGCTTGAAGTTAACCAGTCAATTAAGTTTTTAACGTACAAGTAAGAAACAATATTTTTATCAGAACTTGTATCTTCATTAAATACTAGACATTGAGAATTATCTCCCGTAATTTGAGTTGAAAGAGTTAACGTTCTTGATGCTTGATTATCAAAAGTAATTGCAAAACCGTCTGATTGAGTTAATGGATCTATAGATAATGTAGTTGAAGAAATTCCATTATTTTGTAAGCCATAATCAGTTAAAGTTATATAAGGAGAGTCTCCGGGGTTAGCGATTCTTGGATTATCAGATGAACTGAATTCATTCATCAGATAATATGTTAAGAAACTGTCTGAAAAACCTTCTAAGTATTTATTAGAAATAATATCATTACAATTGCATACTCCAACATTACAATTTCCAGTTGCAGTACAATAATTGGTTTGCCCTCCGTAAAATGGACATCCTCCGACTTGGTTAGCTGGAGCTGCAGGATCGTAAGTGCATGTTTGTTTTTCACAAGTTCCTGTTGAGGCATAAGGACCACAATCATCATCAGTAACACATAATTTCGCAAACGGAGAAATTGTTGAGTTAGTGTAATTAGTGAATGGACAATTGGATTGTACTGGAACGTTTAAAGTTGATTGACTATTTTGACCTACTGCACCTGGAACTGTAGCAGTGATTTGAATAAAGCAGTTAGGATTAGGATTAACTCCTGCAAAAACACTAATAGTTTTTAGAGATGGCTTGTCAAGACTTCCTTTGATCATTGAAAAAGTACAAGAACCGGAGGCTGCATTGCAGGTTAATCCAGGAGCGCTGAATGCTAGGCAACCGGGTTGATCTGGTTGAATTGTTAAGTCAATTGCAGCTGCTAAAGTATTAAACAATTGTATTTTTTGTGCACCGGCTTGATTGCAAGTATCTCCAGATAAGCTTAAACCCACATTTTCGTCTGGATTTACTTGTAAGAATTGTGAAGCTATAACACTGATGTCTTGAGAAAGTAATGGAACATAATCTGGTTCAGTAAATTGAATGTTAAATAATCCTGGCAAAATTGGTTGCGCTAGAATTTTATAAATTCCATCTTGTCCTTTATTAGTAGAACCATCTCCTTGTAATCCAGCTTGAGTAAGCGAACCGAAAGGCTTATTTTGAAGATCTTTGTTTTGTGGTTGAGCGAAAGCATCAGTTACTGGTTCAAAAACTCCTTGTTCATCTGGAATAGTCTTGGTAAGTTTGAAAGTTAAGTAGGCTGGTTCGTTTACATTAATAACATTTCCAGCTTGAGCAGAAGGACTATCAATGCTAAGTAAAGTTGCTTGCATTATTTGATTTCCTGAAAGTTTTATCAGCATTCTTCTTTGCAAAATAACATTATCTGCAGACAATAATTGAACTGTAAGTATTGTTGACGTGGCTTTATTCTTAGGGGTTAAAGTAAGGTTTACTGCAGCCGGGGTTTGAGGTAGAGCATTGACATCAGCAACAAAAGGAGTCATGTTAACATCTTGATCTACAGGATTAGTAGCAGGATTAAATTGAACTGGACCTCCATTTGCATCTGTCAAAGTGTAAGAATTGAAAACTAGGTTTTGTGATTCATCGATAATTCTTATTTTAGGTGAATCTAAGGATTGAAATTCAGATGCTTTAACATTCAGAACGTAAGGTTGTCCTATTATTGCTTGATCTTGTCTTCCGTTTAAACCATTAAAGTTAACATATAAGCAAGCTTGATCATTACACATTGAATCTTGAGCTTGTATTGGATAATCTTTATAACTTAAACTAGCAAGGCAAACATCTTTTACTGACTGATAAGCATTTGCAGTATCAGGATATTCATACAAGACACTGTTTTGATCTTTTACTACTAGAGCACCATAATAAACTCTTATTTTCTTCTGTGTTCCTGTTGGTTTAACATAAATTATC
The DNA here is from genome assembly GCA_902385045.1 of uncultured archaeon. Lineage (GTDB taxonomy): Archaea > Micrarchaeota > Micrarchaeia > Norongarragalinales > CABMDW01 > CABMDW01. The sequence goes on from CABMDW010000026.1 coordinate 5,597, forward strand.
GATGGATTAACAGTAGTAGAACTGACTGAAGGAGTGTAGTTTACCATTGTCCATTTGAATTCATCAACAGAACCTCCAACTTGGCAAGGAGCAATATCACCAAAACTTACTTTTCTCAAAGCTTGGACTCCGACATTTATTCCTGACGGATTTTGTAAAGTAGAATCTGGTTGAGTTATAACTACGTCTTCATCTGAAACAGATTGTGCGTCACCAACTCTAACAAATCCTAAAGCATAATCTCCAACAGAAGGAGTTGACAAACTTAATTTCAAATTATAATATTGTCCTCTAACTAAAACTGAATCATCAGTATTTCCAAGGGTTTGTGAAATAGTAAGAGAAGCACCTAAATTACTCTGAAAACTAGTTGGAGTCAAATAAATTATTTTTGAAGTTTTCTTACCAGGCTCTAAAGTAAAGGAAGTCAAATCAAAATAACTTAAGTAGCCAGGAGCACTAACACTTAAAGTAGAGGCTATTTGAGATGTTAAAGTTAAAGAAGCAGTTCCAGTAGCATCAGTAGTACCTTGAACTGGAGTTGTTTGAGAAGCTAATTGTTGCGTTACTGCAACAAGAGCACCAGGGATAACAGTTCTAGTTATGGCATCTTTAACTTGAACACTGAATGGAACTGTTTCTGGTTCTATTTTAACTACTACTTGTTTTGGATTACTGAAATCCATTTTGAAAGTAGTTTGTCCTACACTAGAACTTGCTGTTGCAACTGCAGTATATTGATTATCATCAATTGGAACGTTGTCAAAATAAGCAATGCCATCTGTTCCTGTAGATCCAGTTAAACCTGTTGCTGCTCCAGTAGAACTAGAACCAGCATAATATAATGAAACTTGTGCACCTTGTACAGGATTATCATTATCATCAGTTACTAAAACTTGTAATTGTTGACTGTTACCTATGAGTGCTTTTTGTAAATTGAAAGTAACATCTGATCCTACTTGTAAAGAAGAAACAAATCCAGGAAGATAACCGTCTTTGATTATAGTAGCATAATAACTTCCGCTAGCAGCATCCCAAGCTACTTGTCCATTTGAATCAGTAGTCTTATCTTGAAATGGAACGGGACTAATTCCTCCATTATAATATAAATTGACATCAGCTCCACTAATCGTACTATTGTCAGTAGAATCTAATACTGTTAATTTTATTTGACCGGTAGAAAAAATTTGATTCTGACATTGAGGAAGTGAAGGATTTTGAATGCAAGCAGCAGCATTACTGGAACTAGATAATTGTGGAGTGAATTGCATTGGATTATTAGAAGTAGTAGCAACTTGACTTTCGCTAACACCATTATAAGTGGTATAACCGGAACCATCTGGAGGGAGAACCGCTACAAAAATATTTAAACCAACTATAGCTAGTTGATCAAAATGAGTGCTTCCTGTCGCATCAGTAGTTTGTTCAACAGGTTGATTACCTAACATTAGAGGAAGAGTTTGACCATTGGAATCAATGTACATCAATTGTACTTTTGCAAATTCCAAATTCAAATTATTACCAGTAGAATCTTGCAACTGCACTCTAACATCAACTTTTTGATTTTGAGCAAGACAATCAGGAGTAGTACAAGAAACTTTAGGAGTCAAATGAATGTCCAAATTATGTTGCGGTTTAGTTAAAACAATACTTGAAATAGAACTCTGGTAGCCAGTAGCAGAAATACTAACTTGAACAACATCGCCTTGATTTAGATTAAAAGTAACTATTCCATTTTGTGGAGTTGTTTGTACTATTGGAACTGGATTTGAAGATGTAAAAACAGTTATTTTAGCATTTTGAATTAAGTTAGAAGTTTGAGCGTCTGAAACTTGAACTTGTAAAACTGATAGTTGTCCAGAAAAACCTAGGCTTCCAACTTGGAAAACATATTCTCCTGAATTCGTTTGAACACTTGAAGCTTGAAAATCAGTTGATTGACCATCAATCTGTGCAGTAATATCTGCTAATCCATTAGGTAAATTCGTGAAAACAGCGTTACTATCAGTAACTTGTTGACTATAAGTTTGACCTCCAACTATTATTGTAGCCATTCCAGTATAATTTCCAGTGCCATTAAAAGAAACTGTAAAAGAATAATTTGAAGTTCCACTTGATGAAAGTAAATAATAAAATCCTAAGCCAATTCCAAGAGCAAATAATAAACAAATAGCAATGAATACTGGAAAACTAGGAACATTATTGTCTTCAAGAGGATTAACGAAATATTCATAAGACTTTACGTTATGATCTTCAAGCCAATCCATAAATTGATAGTATTTTTCTTTTAAACTTCCTTCTTCAACATCTTCTTCAGCCACTATTCAATTCGCCTCTAAAAACAAGTAGAAATACATTAGTGTTAATTAGGAAATTAACATTTAAATAACGTCTTGAAAGCATAGTTCTTCAGGTTAGACAGTGAAAGTTATTTACTAAAATATTTGTTTAAATACTCAAATCAAAAACAGAAAAAAAATCAAAAGTTTAAAAATTACGAACCGCACTTTGTTATGTCTGAAATTTTATCAGCGAAAGATAATTTTATTTCAAGTGGAACATTCACGAATAACGATTCATCACTTATTGAATCATAACCAGTTAAGCCTTTTCCAGTTACGTTATATAGAAATTCACTATTTATGGCGCCAGCTCTACCAGTCACTCCATTTGGAGCATTAACTTGTATGTCAGATGAAGTAGTTTTATCAATCATGACCTGAGCCCAATTTCCGTTAGTTAATGCACGAGTGTCAGTCAAATCCACGGCAGTACTTGCTCCTGGCTTGAAGAAACTAAGAGTGTCTGTTTGCAATCTCATTAATTGAACATAAACTCCGTTTCCATAATCATAATTATTATTCAAATCAGCGCAATGGAAGTCTGGAGGAGTTATTCTAAATAGAACTGGAGTTTTCAAATAATCATAATTCTTTGTAACTGGATAAAAGAAACAATCTAAAATATTCAGGTTGTTTGGATAAACATAACAAGTGAATTTTCCACTGTCGCTAGTAGTTCCAGTGCTTGATGAGAAAATATTATTTTTCAAATCAGAACCACCAGCATTTGATTGTGTATTTTGAGGAGGAGTTTTAGGCACTATGAAAGGATGACCTGAAGTGTCAGTCTGGACAGTAATAAATTTGCTTAACGGTACAGTAGCCGGGAATAATGGAGCAGACGGATTAGAAGGATTAATTGGAGTAGTACTTGGAGTTTGAGAGGATGAACTTACGGAGGCAGTCGGAGAAGGATTTACTGACGGGTTTGCACTAGTAGTTCCTGAAGATGGAATTCCATTTACTACTGGAATTATTGGCTGATTAGAAGTTTTAACACAATTACTAGAATTAAAGCACAAGTAACTTCCTTGACAATTGAATTCTTGTGAAATAGAAGTTGCATCTGGACCCCATTTCAAATAATATTCTCCAGTACCTTTAAGACCTAAAGTGAAGTTACCATCTTTGTCGGTAGTAATTTTGAAAGTCTTAGAATAGAATCCAAAAACATTTTCACTTGCTGCTGCTATTGTTCCTCCGGCTATTGGTTGGAGTGCAAATACTTTTGGATCAAAATTATTTAAAGTCGAATTTCCAACAATAGTAAGATAAAAGTCTTTTTGCTTTGAAATTTTATCTGAACTTTGAGATACTTTGAAAGAAATTTGCGCGTATTGAGCAAAATTATCTCCTGAAATCCATGATCCTTGAGTTCCATTCGAAGTAGGATAACATTGTGTTTCAATAGTCCAATCATTTTTGTCTTCTTGAAATTCAGCTTTTATTACTGCAATTCTAGTTGGAACTGCCAAGTCTTGAACTAAGAAATAAGCTTTTTTATTAGTTATTTTTGATTTTGTTTGCTCATCAACATTAGACATTACAGTATCTTGTAATTCTAA
>CABMDW010000027.1 GCA_902385045.1 uncultured archaeon
AATTTATTCATGAAATCTTCATTAAAATTTTTTATTACAGTAATTTCAGCTGTTTTGTTATTCAATAGCTTTAACATGTTGAATTCTTACTGGGTTGCATCTGCTTTGCCTCAGGCTTTAAGTGCTGATGGTCAAAGTCTATTAGGTACTCAATTGACTGTAAGTTTAGTTGAATTAATAGTTGGATTAATATTGTTGATTTTAGCGTGTTTTGTAATCCGTGAAAAAAATTAAGAATTTTAAGAAAACTTTTTTTGCAAGCCTTGCATTATTGTTAGTTTTATCCTTGGCAGGCATTGCTTTCCTAAATAATTCTGGTAGTCTACCTAGTTCTTTCTTAATGGTTTTCAAAACTACTTCGGGGCAATCGGAAGCATTTATTCAAACTTCTTTTCCAGTGAATAATGAGGTATTACAATTACCTTCTTCTATTGACTTAAATGATTTTATTGTTAATGAAAATGTAACGAATTTTGAAGTAACTCAAAAAACAGATTTTAATTCTCTATTGCAGAAGAGTATTGGAAAAAACGTTCTAATTAAAACTCAAAATTCTGTAATTGAAGGAATTCTTGTTTCAGCTGACCCTATAATTGTAAATACTACTGCTGGATTGACAAGCGTTTTTTCTTATGATAGTGTTTCAATTGAAGGAAGTCAAAACTTTGTTTCACAACCAGTTATTACTTTTCCTTCCGATTATAAGAAGGATTCAGCAAGAATTTCATTCTTTTCAGGGAGCTTGACTTTTAACAATAAGTATGTTGGAATTTTGGATGGAACTTCTTTAACTTTTTCAAGTCAATCTAGTCTTCAAAACAATCTAGGATTCAATTTGAAGGATGCCAAACTAGCCATTGCTGTTGGAACTCTTAACAAAGGTCAATTATTTTATCCTCAACCACAATATGGTGTCGCTAATTCTGTGGTAACTGGAGCTGCTAAGGATTCTATGCAAGTAACTCCTTCTTCACCTGAAGCAATTCAAGGATTCAAACAAATAGTTTTAAGTGATTTAGTAAATTTAGAGGATGGCAAAAGTCTATTCTTTTCAATAATTCCACAACAAACAATTCAAGTCACTAAAGAATCCAGATTAGAGTATACTGGAAATCCTACTGTTACAATAAGCTTCAATAATTCTTTAGGAGATTTACCGCAAGGAACATTATCAGTTTATTCTATGAATAGTGAAGGCTTTCTAAGTTTTTCAACTGAAACTACTTTACAAGATTATTTGAACCAAAGCGAAGTTACTTTTGATGGTGGTAGAAATTATTTCGTTTATGGAGAAAAAAGAGAAGTGGTTTCCAATAAAATTTCAAGTTGTATTTTTGAAAATACTTATAATTGGAAAATTAAAAATACTGGACAAACAGACGAAAATGTAAGTGTTGTAGAGCACTTGTATGGCTCTTTTCAAGTAATTAAAGAAGATTCTCAACACGAAAATGAAGATGCTAACACGCTCGTATGGAAGTTGATTATTCCAAAAGGAACTACTGATTTCTCTTACAGTATCCGAACTAATTCCTGTTAATTATTATTTTAGTTTAGTTTAATGTTTAATCGTGTTAATTACAACTGGAAAAACAAGGGTTTTTGTAGACAGGGATATTCACTTGGATTGTGACGGTGAATTTGCTTTTGTTAGTCACGCACACTCTGATCATGTTAAGCTCAAGAAGGCAAAACACTTGATTGCCTCGCCAGAAACCAAAAGTCTCATTAATGCTAAGGGAGTGAAACTCCCTGAAGATTACTCTAATGATAAAATTGAATTACTTGAAGCAGGTCATGTTTTGGGCGCAAGACAGTTAAGAGCTTCAACTGATACGGGCGTATTTACTTATACTGGAGATTTTTGTCTTGAAAAAAACATTTTAGGAGGCGGTGCAGAGACTAAAGAATGTGATTCTTTGTTAATGGAAACCACTTTTGGCTTGCCTAAGTATGAGTTTCCTGAAAGAAGTTCCATTTATGATTCCGTGATCGACTTTCAAAAGAATGCTAATGGAATAACGGTTTATGCTGCTTATTCTCTTGGGAAGACTCAAGAATTGATCAAGCTTTTGAATGATAAAGTAGGTTTGATTCCTTTAGTAGGAAAAGAAGCTGCTGAAATTAGTAGAGTTTACAATAAATATGGTTGTAATTTGAAATTTATTGAACTTGGAACTACTGATGCTGAAGAAGTTCTAGATTATGATTTTGTTGCAATACTTCCTCCAAGAAAATTTACTCCAGAATTCATTAAAAATTTAAGATTAGTACATGGTAAAAAGGTTTCAAGCGCATTTGTTTCAGGCTGGGCAGTGAATAAGTGGTATTCTTGGTGTGATGCGGTATTTCCGTTGAGCAATCATAGTGATTATTCTGGTTTAGTAGAGTATGTTGAAAGAGTTTCACCCAAAAAAGTATTTTGCACTCATGGTTTTTCAAAAGAATTTGCAGCTGATTTAGCCAGAAGAGGTTTTCAGGCTCAGAGCATTTAACTTTTTAAGTAGTTTTTTTGACATTATTATATTGTGCGCATTGTGAATCTAAATTTTCTCCTGTTATTTGATTTCTTAATTTTGAATCTATTTTACACAATACATGCAAAGCATAATTGTTTTTGAGTTTGGCTACGGTGAGCATTCCTTTAATCGTTTTAGGAGGACATGAAGCTATGTTGTCTGCGCAGTCTAGAGCTTTTGATATACTGTTGTATCTTATCAATTCAAGTTGAATTATTTGGTTTCTAGTGAGAGTGTTTACGTATTGTGCTGCAAATCTTTGTCCAGAATATAATATTTGCGCTCCGCATCTAATGTTTAAATTAGTTATAGCTGCTTGGCACGCATTTTTTGGGCATTGTGAATTTTTACTGCTGAAATGTACGTCGTTTATTTGATCATATCCGTAATCAGTGCTTGTAATATATTTTTTTCCAGTTTTTTTATTTACCGCATAATTATTGTGAATTGTAAGTGGTGGTTCCGTAACGCATACCTTTATTTTAGGTCCATCTACTCCACAACCTGATTCTCCCCATGCTATTGCTGCTTGTAATTGCCAAGGTATAATTAATTTTTTCATATTTGGATTTGCTTTAATTTCTTTTGCATATCTTTTGTTGTATTGATCTGCTAATTGTTGAAATAAAGTTTGCTTAGCCTTGCATGGCGCTGGTATGTTGTTATTGTATATTGTTGTAGATACTGGAAGAATCATTTTTTGTTTATTTTCATATGCTGTTAATTCATTGGCAAGTAGTTTTTCTGTTTTATCATAAATTTGTATTGTAACGCTATTCTGATCGATATCTATTACTTCAAAATGTAAGCTACCATTATTGAATTCTTCGTTTAATCCTAAAAGTCTGTCAGTAAACGGATAGTTATTGCCTATTATTTTCGTATTGGGATTTTTCCAACTTGTATCTAGAATAAAAAACGTTGCTAAATATGAACTTGAACTAATTGAATCTTCATCTTGATATTCACTTATATTGTAAACTGAAAGATATTTTCCATGAATTAAAGCTTCTTGTATGTCCTGACGTTGTCCATGAGTTGGTTTTAGGTTTATAATGGTTGCAAAACTTAATTGAAGCAAGAGTATTAGTAGAACTGCTTTTTTCATGTATTATAATGTGCTTTCCTATTCTTTTAATTTGTTTTTGTTAGTGTTTTTTATTTGAGTATTCCTCTAATCTTCTTTAATGGATTCTTTAAAAGACCGCATTGCTAGTGAAATTATTTTTAGCCCTAAATCTGGAGATGTTTTGAAAAAATGGCGTGAAATCTTTGGCTTGTCTCAGATTGATCTAGCTAAGGAAATGAAAGTTACTCCGTCTACTTTGAGTGATTATGAATCTTCTAGAAGAAAAAATCCAGGAGCTAGTTTTATTGGAAAATATATTGCTGCATTATTTGCTTTGGATTCTTTGAAAGGAAGCCCAACTATTTCAAGAATGAAAGGTGCTGATGAAAAAGATTTATTTTACGAGTTATTTGAATTCAAAAAGCCAGTAGATTTAAAATCTTTTGCAGAATCTTTAGAAGCTATAAATGTTTCCCAGGAAAAACCTGATTTACTTGTTTTTGGAGCTACTAGTATTGATTCTGTAAAAGCAATTGTTAGAAGTTCTTTTTACACTTTAGTGAGAGTATATGGTTCTACTTCCCAACGTGCTTTAATTTTCATGGGAGTCGATACTGGTAGAAGTACTATGGTTGCGTTGAAAATGAGTCCCTTCAAGCCTGCTTGTGTTATTCTTCATGGTATTGAAGTTAATCAGGTTGACAAATTAGCTATTGCTCTTAGCAACAGTGAAGGCGTTCCATTGTTTGTTACTAAAATTTCTCCGGAGAAATTAAAAGAAAAACTACGTTCTTTTTCACTTTAATAATGTATTTTATTTTGTGAACAAGTCATAAAATATTTTACATAATTGTTCTGAAGTCGCAGTACAAACGACTTTTCCATTTTTTGTCAATTCATATTCTTTTCTGTTATTTTTTATTGTTATCTTAATAGCTTTTTTTTCTACTAATTCCTTTAATGCAGGGTAAATCGTTCCCGGATTTGGTTTTACTCCTTTTCTTTTTCCTATTTCTACTGCTATTTCGTTCCCTGTTTTTGAACCGCTTTTTAAAATCCACAATATTATGAAAGAACGATATCCTCTCATATCACAAACTAGAGTTGCCACTAATTTATTGGATAACCAATATATTTATATCTTGTTTTTCAGTAACTACTACGATAGGTGTTTTTATGAATAATTCTAATCTATTGTCTTTTAATCGCAATTCTCAGATTTCTTATTCGAAATCTCTAGCTGATTGGGCTAAAACCGAAGTTTTGAAGGATTTGGTAAAACAGAAAGTTAAAGAAAAATACGGTTTAAAACTCGAAAAAGTCGCTGATGATTTAGTTGAGTTAATGTTTGAAAATGATTCTATTTCAAAGGATATTGAATTAGAACAATTTTATTAATCTTTACAATTATTTGGGTAATTTAATGGCTAAAAAAGTAGTATTAGAACTAAGTAAAGTCTATAAATCTTATGTTATGGGGGACTCTACTATTCACGCTTTGCAAGACATTAATTTTAAAGTTTATGAAGGAGATTTAGTTGCTATAATTGGTCCAAGCGGCTCAGGTAAGAGTACAATGCTTCAAATTTTAGGTTGTTTAGATAAACCATCTAGCGGTAGTTTACAAATTGATGGATTAGAAACTTCAAAAATGAATGAAGATCAATTAGCTACTACTAGAAACACTAAAATTGGTTTTGTTTTTCAATCTTTTTTCTTAGTTCCTACTCTTGATGCCGTTCAGAATGTTGCATTGCCTTTAATGTTTGCTGGAATTTCTAAGAGTCAACGTGAAGCTCGCGCAGTAAAGTTATTGAAAGATATCGGATTGGGTGATAGGTTATACAATAAACCCTCAGAATTATCTGGAGGTCAAAGACAGAGGGTTGCCATTGCAAGATCGTTATGTACAAATCCAGCAATAATATTAGCTGACGAACCAACTGGAAATTTGGATTCAAAAACAGGAAAGGAAATCATGGATTTATTTAAAGAATTAAATAAAAAAGAAAAGAGAACGATTATTACTGTGACTCACGATATGAATTTAGCTCATAGTAATTTTAATAAATTGATTAAACTTAAGGATGGAAGAATTGAAGGAGAAGAGGTTGTTAGAAAATGAAGAGTTTGAAATGGTTTTTTTTAGTATTTTTGATTGCTAGTTTGTCTTTTGCTTCTGCAGCATTAGGAGTTACTTCTTATAGTATATCTCCTTCTTCAATAAAGCCGGGTTCAAGCGGTAAAGCAGTTATAACTCTTACTAATAATGGAGATACTACCGCTTCACAGGTCATCATTGGCTATTCTAATACTCTTGGAAGCTATGGTAATACTTATACTGATAGTCTTTCAGTAGGAGATATTGCCGCAAAAGGTTCTACTATTGTAACCATTCCATTTTCTGTTCCAGCTTCTTTACCTGCAAAAATTTACTCTTTTTCTTTTAACATTTATTTTCAAAGTACTACTTCTGGAACTTCCACTAGTGGAGGTAGTGTTCCAATTAGCGTTACAAACCCTCCTATTTTATCTTTCATAACTGAAAATGTTTCTACTCCTGTAGTAAGTCCTTCTAGTTCTTTCATAATTCATGCTAAAGTAACTAATTCTGGAGGTCCTGCAAGCAACGTTCAATTATTTTATGGTGTTGATTCTTTGTTTTCTTCTTCAACTGGAAACACGTTCTTTATTGGAAACATTGATTCGAATAAACAAATTTCTGTTGATCTTCCTTTAACTGCTGCTAGTAATATTCCTCAAGGAGTGTATTCTATAGTCTTAAATTATTCGTATGATGATTCTAATGGAGCTTCTTCAACTAGTCAAGCTTCTTTCGGTCCTATTATTGCAGCACAATTGGCTAATGATTTGACTGCTAAAATTGATACGAAGAACTTGGTTCAACCAGGTGGAGTTGCTGATGTTGATGTAGTTTTAACTAATCTTCAAGACCAAACTTTAAGTAATATTGTTGTTAGTTTATCTTCAAATAATTCTAATTACGTTGTTTTAGATGGCAATGATAAGAGTGTTGATTCGTTAGGTCCTAAAGCTCAAGTTAGAGTTCCATTTAAAGTTGGAATAAATCCAGCTAGCTTTTCATCATTTTATCCTGTTGACATTTTAATCTCTTATGTCAGTCCTTCAAGAGGAGGTTCCTCAATAGTAAAGACTGGGGGAATTCAAATTTCAGGAGCTTCTTCCTTTGATATTGTTTCTTCAACAGTTCCTTCTCCTTTAGCTGCTGATAATCAAGTTTATTCTATATCTTTGAAAGTTTCTAATACTGGAAATTCTCCAGTTAGAGCTTTATCTGTAAAAGTGGATTCCGACTTTTTAAATTTCATTGGTGACAATGGGGATTATATTGGTACTTTGAATTTGGATGATTTTTCGACAGTATCTTTGGATGCGGTTGTAAAAGATGGCACAACTACTGGAATGAAAAATTTGAAAGTACATATTACTTACAAGGATACTTATAATCAAGCTTATACTGATGATCAAATCATTCCAATTCAAGTATATAGTTCTCAAGATGCTGCACAATTGTCTGGAAAAAGTTCTGGAAGCGCATGGTTTTACGTTATCATCATTCTTGTAATAGCTGCTGCTGTTGTTTGGTTTGTTATTCGAAGAAAGAAAAACAAATCATAACTTAATTTTTTATCAAGAGTGAAATAATGGGATTTGGAGATTTTTTACAATATGCTATTAACAATTTGCGTTACAGGCAATTACGATCATGGCTTACTGTAGTTGGAATAGTAATTGGAATAGGCTCTATTGTTACTTTAATTTCATTAACTCAAGGATTAAGTAAAGGAATTAATGATCAACTGGCTTCAGTTGGAACTAATTATGTAGTAATTTTACCTGGAAATACTTTTACTTTTAAATTAGGACCTCCGAGTTTTAGAGGAGTATTGACTACTAGTGATGTTAATGCAATTAAAGGGTTGGCTGGAGTTGATGGTGTTAGTGAACTTTTAACTTACAATGCTTTGGTATCCTATAAAAAAGAAAATGTCACTCAAGCAATAGCGGGAATACGTCCTTCAGTAATTACTAAGCTTGAAGATGACATGGAAGAAGGATCTTACATAACTGATGGAGATTTAGGTTCAGTAGTATTAGGGTATAATGTAGCTCATACGGTATTCTCTGAAAGAATTCGTACAAATCAAGTAATATTCATAGATAGGCATCCTTTCAAAGTTAAAGGGATTTTTAAGAAGTTCGGAAACCTAGGAAACCGTGATGATAGTATTTTCGCTGATCCTCAGGCAGTCAGGAACCTTTTAGGACCAACTTATGATAAGAATAGAGTGTTTGCAATTGAAGTTGTTACAAAGAAAACTGCTGATCCAGATGCTGTTGCAGCATTGATAACCCAAACTTTAAGAAACAAGAAACATGAAGCTATAGGTAAAGAAGATTTTAGTGCTATTAGTGCTAGTTCCTTACAGCAGCAAATAGGTCAAATTACTAGTTTGCTTTCATTATTTTTAGGAGGTGTGGCAGCTATTTCTTTAATAGTTGGTGCAATTGGAATTGCTAATGCAATGTTTACTAGTGTGTTAGAACGAACTCGTGAAATTGGAATCCTAAAAAGCATTGGAGCAAAAGGCAAAGAAATTTTATTAATATTTCTTCTAGAAGCAGGTTTAATTGGATTATTTGGAGGAATAATCGGAATACTTGGAGGAGTAGGAATAGCTTTACTGCTTTCAGCTTTTGGAGTTCCAATAGTCTTATCTTACCAAGTTTTACTTTTTGCACTATTCTTTTCAGTTGTAATTGGAGTTATTTCAGGATATTTCCCTGCAAGAAGTGCTTCAAAATTACTTCCAGTAGAAGCATTAAGATACGAATGAAAATTATAAGCTATAAATTAGGTATTATAATAAAAGTGTCAGCAGGAACTAATTTTCCCGAACATCAGTTCAGTACTCGTACAGTCGTAGGAAAGCTTAACTTCCGTGTTCGGAATGGGAACGGGTGTTTCCTTTCCCCTATGACCGCTGACTAACAATTATTGAATTAATGCTTTTTAAGGGTTTTTGTTTGATTTTTTTTGTGATTTTGTGATTTATTTTTTGTTTTTTTGTAGAAAAGTTTTAAAGTACCAGTTCGTTAATTATTAGAGTTTGGTGGATTTTTTTGAAGGGTTTTAGTTATACTCCTATTCTTATTGGATTAGCCGTAATTGTCGTTGCTTTTGTTGCTTATAGTTTGATTACTTCTAGTTTCTTTCCTCCAGGCTTATCTGACTTGCAAAAAGTGGGTTACCTTTTAGATCAAAAAGGTGACTTGAACGAATTTTATTACCAAGATAATCTTTCTATTAACATTGAAAGTTCTGCTGGTAACTCTAATGCTCAAGGTTCAATAGAATTTTTCAAGAAAAATGAAAATTATAGGTTAAAATTAAAACTTCCAGGAAGTTTTGCTTTAGGTATTGATTTACTGGACTTTTACTATTTGAATGGTAATTCTACTGCATGTTATTCTATGAGTGGTAAAACTGTTTGTTCCCCTTCAAAACAACAAAGCGTTGTAAATAGCTTGTTTCCAAAAAATGATTCTACTACTTATACGAATTATTTTGGTAATTTAAATAGTAGCATATTTGGTCTTCCTAATCCTGAAAATTCTAATAGGCCTTTAACTGATTATATTTCCATTCATTATGTTGGAACTGAAACTAATTTTGGAAGATCGTGTAGAAAATTTGTTGCGGCTTTTACTCCTTTATTTTTCTCTGATTATAATTTAACTAGTGATAATGCTTTTAACATAAACTTTTGTATAGATGATCATTTAGGTTTTCTTCATGATGCTTTTGTCCAGGGAGATCCGGGCTTTTTGTTTAGCAGTTTGTTAGGTTCAAGTAGTTCAGATGCCTACAGTAATTTGACTATGATTGTTAAATTGACTGGTTTTCGTACCACTGTTTCTGATGCAGACTTAACTTTGCCACAAGCAAGCAGTTAATTATATTATTTTGGTGATTTAATGTCTGAAAGATGTATTGTAAGTGTTCAAGTTTCTTCAAGTATAACTTTTGAAGGTGCTGCTAGCGAAGCTAAAGCGCGTTTTCTTGAAAAACTGAAAGCAAAATTAGGTTCTGATTTTCGAGTTGATGAAAAAAGTTTTTTAATTTCTTCAGGAGTAAAAGTTTAGTTTAATATATATAAATTGTAATTTTATTGGTGTTTATTTTAATTGAAGGTATTTGATTGGCTTAACGTTTTTAATGTTTCAAGACTCGTAGCTGTTTTATTATTTGTAGCAATATTTCTTGATCCTTTTTTTCTTACCATTTTTCTAGAAAATAAATTTTTAATAGGTGTAATAATTATTGCCTTACTAGTTACTTCAATTACTTTCGGTTATGATTTAGTTAAGAAAAAACTATCTGGAGTTACTGATTTAGTTAGAAAATATTTTTTCTTAAGTTTAAGCGTTATTTTATTATTCGGAGTTTTGTACTTTATAGTTTTTAATTTAGATCATGCAGCGTTTAAGGCAACTTATCCTTTAGATGCTTATAGAGATCCTTTTTACTTCTCTGCAGTTACTTTTTACACTGTGGGATATGGGGATATTCATCCGTTTGATACTGCTAAAATAATTGCAGTATTGCAGATGATTTTAGGTAGTATGATTAATTTAGTAGTTTTAGCTTTAGCTATAAGAAAATTAAAGTATTAATCATTTGAAAGAATTAGAGGGGTTTCCAGAACCTCACAGAACCACTGCCTCAACCAATTCATTAACAGTAAACTCCATTCCAAGAAACCCCTAAGTTTTCTCAGAGGTAAGTCACTGGTCTTTCTACCAGTAAAATCATTATGAACCGTTAGTATTTATACTTTTCGTAATAAATTCGTATTTTTTAAATGAAAAACTTAAAATACTACGTTTTTCGTATATTGTTATGGATGATTTAGATTTAAGAATTATAGGGGAATTGAAAAAAAATTCTAGAGAAACTAATACTAAGATTGCTTCGAATCTCGGAATTTCTGAAGGTACTGTTAGGAATAGAATTTCTAATTTAGTTAAGCAGAGAGTCTTGCATTTTTCAGTTCAAGAAGTAAAAAAACATGGTTTTGAAGCAGTAATTTTATTAACTGTTGACGCTACTACGGGTACTAGTGAAGTTGCTGAAACCGTTTCAAATTTTCAAGGAGTTACTAGAGTTCTTGAAGTTTCAGGTTCAGTAGATATTATTATTCAAACTAGTAACGAATCTCCTAGTAAATTCAATGATCTAATAGAAAAAATTAGAAGAGTTAAAGGAGTTAATTCCTCTGAATCTTTGGTTGTTTTGAAGACTTTCTAGTTTTTGTTTTCATACTTCTTATAGTTCCAGAAATTCGTAATAATTTCAAATTTTCTTCGCAAGTTTTTAATGCTATTGAAGCTATTATCAAGTCTGCTTTTTTAGTAGTACATTTTATTATAAGTCTTGAAGGACTTTCTTCGTCTTTGAATAAGTAAAAACCACTTTCACTCATTTGACTTTCTCCTAGAAAATTTTGAGCATATTCTTTTGCCCTGTTGTTTGCTGTTTCAAAGTCTCCTTCAAACGAGTAATACAGGTATCTTGAGCTAGTTTTAACCATTGTTTTCAACTTTTAATTAATTTTAATTCTTTTAATAATTCAGTAGAATTACTGTTTTGTGATAAGAATTGTATCGGTTTTTTTCTGATTATTTCAAAAGCTTCTTCTTCCTTAAAACCTATTGCTACTAAAATACTTTTTCTTTCTAATTCTGTTTTTACTTCAAAATCTTTTTCACATTTACAAGTAACTATTATTCCTACTCCTTTTCGGTAGGCTTCCAAGTAAAATTGCTTGAATTTATTCAAATTAAAGCTCAAATATTTTCCTGAATGAATTAAATAGTTTAATGGCAATTCTAAATAAGAATTATTATTTTTTAGTATTCCTATTAGTCCTTTTTCCTTATAAAATTTGTCAAATCCAGTTGGATTTATTATTATTGCATTAGAAAATTTGCTTGCACTTTCTATTTCTTTAAAACTTTTTCCAATGTAAATCAAATAGTCATTCGGTTTCACTAGTTTGGCAGTTTCTCTATTGTAGAATGGTCTTATGCCTAGATATTGATAGATTTCTTTTGCAATTCCGGGGTTTAATTCTATAATCATTATAATTATTTTCAATTTCTTTGATTTTAAAGCAAAGCTTAAAATTGTTTTTACTTTTTCTTGTTTAGAAAAGATTTAAAGTATGCTTTTCCTCATGTTCTAAATGAAAAAACTGCTTTTATTGCTGTTCATATCCTTTTGCGTTGCTGCTTCTTCTGGAGTTTTAATAGACCCTAATTATTTTTGTTCTTCTGATCAATTTACTGCTACTAGTGTTTTTACTTCTGGTTTAAGTGCAAATCAAAATTGGATTCCTGCTTCAGGTCAATTAACTAATTCAGTCCACGCTTTTTCTGTAACTGGTAGTTATTTTGGTAATGGTGGTTCTATTGCTTCTATTAATGTTGCACAACCTTTTCTGAATCCACGTGTTGTAGTTCGAATTAATGGCAAATGGTTTTACAGTAATCTTCTCACTTCTCAAGTAACTAATAATCAAATTTCTATTATTCCTACGACTTCTAGAAACGTTTTTGAACCCAATGATTATGGACTATTATTCGATAAATTCTTGCCTTCAAATGGAGTGGCTTTAAGTGATGTTATAGTTCCTTTCACTAATAATAGAAAAATAGTTTATATGACTTTAAACGAAATAAATTCATTGCCTCCAATATTTTTTGATGATTTAGATAAACATTTTTATGATGCAAGTGGAATTCAAGATTTTAGATTTACTACTTTGATGCTTGATCCATCTTATGCCGCAAAAGTTTCATCAGATTCGATTTCATTAATAAAGTTAATTTGTACTGATCCATCTTTAGTAGATGCAATAAAATCAAAAGATTTAGTGTCCAGTGATGCAATAGTAAATCTCATGGTAAAAGAATTACCTTTTGTTGATACTAGTTTTTTAAATCAAAAACCTCCAATGCTTTTCGCAGCTAGAAGTGCTAATTTGCCTTCAGCTACTCGAATTAGTTCTACTGATCCACTCTTTGTGAAAACGGATTTAACTGCAGCTTTCTTTTATAGTTATTTACTTCAAGAAAAAGATTCTAATCAAATTGTTGTAGGACAAACTTCTAATCTTCCGGATTTTTCACAAGTAATTTCAAAATATGAAAGCCTAAAAATTGAAACTAATACTAATTTAATTAAAACTGAAAATTCTGGAAAAATTGATTTTAATTACCTTCCTTTAATTACTGGTTTGTTTACTGTTCCTCCTACTGTTTCAATTTCTTCTAAATCTTTTTATGTTTCTCAAAATAATCTACGAAGTTATTCTACTGCAGAAGTATCAATTCCATTATATTCTTATGGACTTTTTAAGAATCCAGAAGCTGCCACTCCCGAATACCTTGCCAAAATCAACGATTTAACTTCTCGTTTAACCCAAGTTAATATTAAAATTAATTCTATTTTACTTCAATTAGAATCACCTGATTTAAACCAGTCTACTAAAACATTTCTAAATCTATCTTATGTTCGTTATTTTAATGAACAAGTTTATTTGAATCAAAAATTATTTGATTTAAGAAAATCAGAATTTTCAAGAGTCTCTTTGGGAATAAATGCTTTGGGTTCTTTTGAAACTGTAACTCCTAAAGAAATTAGTTCTACTCCTGTTCAAGGCGGTGGTTTTACTCTTAATCCAGATCGATTTGTTTACGGTGCTACTGTCAACTTAAACTTGAATCCCTATTACGTTAGTCCACTTGATTACAATGCTTTTAGTGGAAAAGTTTATGGCGGTTTGGTTTTATTAACTTCAGTTAAAAATGGAGTAAC
This sequence comes from uncultured archaeon, assembly GCA_902385045.1. Classification (GTDB taxonomy): domain Archaea; phylum Micrarchaeota; class Micrarchaeia; order Norongarragalinales; family CABMDW01; genus CABMDW01. Next base: position 13,514 of record CABMDW010000027.1, read on the forward strand.
GCCTTCTTATGGATTATTGTTAGGAACTAATATCTATTATGATAAGTTGAATGTTAATGGACGATTCTTATTCAATCCTAATTTAGATGAAATAGTTCAACGAAGATCTATTGATCTTAATGGTTTTTTTGATACTCGTTGGAGACCTTATGGGGTTCCTGATTTATTGCTTTACTTTGATTATTCAAGATTAGCTACTAAGGGAGAATTAGCTTCCATTGATAATCCTGCGTTTTTCCAAAGTTCTTCAGCAGGAATAGGAGTTTCATTTAATAATTTCAAGATATTCACTGGAGCAACTTCTTTTTCAAGCGATGCTTTCAAAGGAATTGGTCCAACTCTAAAAATAGATTATACTGATCCTGATATTCTAGGTGGAGCACTCAAATTAACTGGAACTGCAAGCCTAGTTCAAGGTTCTTCTAATCTTGGTTTAGGCTTATCCTTCTCTCCGAACAACATAGTTATTGAAAAACAAATAACAACAATGGAGAAGGATCAAATAGTTTCTGAATCTAATGCTGGTTATTTGACGCCTCAAGTTAGAATGATGGTTCATGCTTTTGATACGACTGGTAAAAATTTGGAGTTTTCTTCATTAGATGATTTTAATAAAAAATCAAAGAATTTGAAAGACTTACATGTGCCTTATGAATATGAATTCTTTACTCAAATGCCGGATGGAAGCGTGAAAACAACTACTGGTTCAGGAGTTACTGGAACTTATACTGATGATTATGCTCAAGTTGGTTCTCTTGCTGCTGCTACAATTTATTATAATGGAAAAACTTATGATGCTTTACCCTTAATTCCTGGAAGTGAATCAGGAAGTGTTTCAGGACTTTTGACTGGTGATGAAAACAAAAATGTTTTTTATGCATTAGTACAAAAACTACCTCCTGGCAATTGTATTGTTCCCGTTCGATTGTTAATAAAACCTGTTTTGAAGCAGACTACTGTCAAGAAAGAACCATTGTTTTTCATTTATGATAATACTAAAAGCATGACTCAAGAAATTCAAGCAGCTAGTCATACTTTAACTGACTTAGTTCAGAAAGACAGTTTAGCCAGTTATTATGATATTAATGTTATTCTTCTTGAAGAATCAAATACTCCTCAAAATAGGCCTTATTCTGCAATAAATAAAATTAGTTTGCATTCGTTTTCTGATTATGCTAATCTTGAAAATTCCAAAGACTTTTTACTAACTTATTCTAGAACTGGAAAGGCTGGTTTTCCTGAAGATTATTATTCTGCAATAAAATTGGCTTTAAGTAAAATTGATAATAATGGAAGAATTATTATTTTAGGTGATGCTCTTCCGAGAGGAGGAATTAATAATTATGCTTATGATTATCAATTACCTGAACCCGTTACAGATAAGCAAATAAGTTTTTCTAATGATATTGATTTAGGCTATTTCAGTTCTGATAACCTGAATGCAGTGAGAACTTCTGCGGGTTTGACGACTGACAGAATACTTCAATCTCTTATTTTGAAGAATGTAAAACTTGATTATATTAATTTTCCACATTCTGACAGTTCTCCTGACTTAGTTCAGGCTTTCTGGAGCAATTTTACTAACAAAGAGGGAGGCAACTATTATTCTTATTCTTCAACTAATGACTTTAAAGAATTATTTGCTAATCCAGAAGTATTACAAACCTCAACTTACAGTCCTCCAATTTACATTGACGCATCATTTTTGAATAAGAATGATAATATTGATGCAAATCTTCCTCTAGTTGTACCAGCTAAAAGAGTTTATGATTCTAGTGTGATCAGTTCATTAGATTTGAATGTCAAGTCTACTACTTTTTCAAAAGATACTCTAAACATAATTCCTTATATTATACAGAATGGTAGGAAAGTCTTGCTTTCGTCAATTGTAGTTCCATTTACTGGAAAAGACGATTGTTCTCCACCTAGAAGCTTTGATGGAGAGGGAGATAAAGGTCCATTAACTAAGGAAGTTTTAATTCCTGAATCTTATTTGATTTCAAGTTAAATTTGTGTTCCTATTTTTTTTAGGTTTCTTATTTTATTTTTGTACTTAGGTTCAAGATATAATCTGTATAATCTTTGTTGTTCGCTGTCAGGAGTTTCAAAATAGCGATCATATATTCCATTTTTAAGCATTTTTTTCATGATTTTTCCCCGAAGAGAGTCTGTTGAGCTTCCTGTTTTTTGCAAACTATCTATTTGTGTTTGAACATTGTATTGGCTACTTCTTAACATTTTTTTTAGAAGATTACTATCTAATTGCGTTCCTGTTTTCTTTTTGAACTCCTGACTCCATGCTTTTATGGAATCTCTTTTATCTTCTGGAATAAGGTGAACTGCTTTTCCTAAAGAATCTAAAAATCCTTGTTCTTTTAATTCTCGTTGTAAGTCTAAAGCATTCTGCCAAAATTTTTTGCTAGCATTTGATTCTGCGTTGTTAATGTTGTTTTTTATTTCACTACTATCGTAGTTTAATATCTGCCAAGTTGCCCTGTCTGTAAGCCCGTGTTTTTCTCCAGTTTTAATTAGCCAATTAGTAAGTTGTTGTTCAGCTGGAGTTAATTCTCTTTCTGCAGCTTTAGCGTACTTAGCAGTTCCTAATAACAATCCTCCTGCAACTATAGCTGGAGCGGATACTCTACTTATTTTTGCAAGAGTTTTCTTAAATTTTCCAACCAAATTTCTCACTTAACTTGCTTTCTTTTTAGAACTAGTTTCGATTATTGTTTCTGGTTCTTCAGCAGGTAATTTAGTACTAATGAATATTTCATCAAATAATTTTTCCTGCCAGACGTGAATTTTTTTTTCTTGGACTAAATGAAGCATTGGAAGTAATGAATGTGATAAGAATCTTTCCCTATCGACTACTTGAGAGAATAATACAAGTCCCTCAGAATCTTTAGTTTCATTAATCTTCTGATAAAATGCTTTCATTCTTTGACCCATATCTTCTTCTGGAGGAGTTAAAGTCAATTGAGTAGGCATTGGTGTAAGAATTCTTTGCTGAATTGGATTTTTAATAACATTTTCTAAAGCACTAACTAATTCGTCTAATGTTAAAGTTCTCTTCCTCGCTTGATTTTCTTTGAAAATTAAATCAGGAATTTCTTCATTAATTAAAATTCGTTCTTCAGGTTCTTCTAAAAGTGGTTCTTCTATTTCTTTTAAGCCTTCAGTCTTAAAACGATATAAAATTGCGGAAGCAAGCAAAACATTAGCAGGAATTCTCAAGTCAAGCAACTTCATTTGCTTTACTAATTTCAAGTACTCTTCAGCTATAACTCCTAAATCCATTTCCCAAGGATTTAAATTATGTTCAGAAACTAGTTGTAACAATAAGTCCTTCCAGGTCGGCTCTTCCACAAAGGAAACTAAATCTAATTGCATCGTACGGTCTTTCTTATTACTCTTTTCAATTATTTAAACCTGGTTTTAGAGGGATTTTAACTAAATTTTCGAAGGTTTATTATATTCTCTTAAGTTTAATTATTATTACTGGGACAGACTACTAGAGTCAAAAGAATTGTTGAATTGCTTTGACCAAAAAACTATTTTTGCAGCACCTTTTCACTCGGCATTTGGACTAGATTGAAATTTAAGGTGAAAGATTATGATTAAAAGATTGTTTACAAGTGAAAGTGTAACAGAAGGGCATCCGGATAAAGTCGCGGATCAAATTTCAGATGCATTATTAGACGCATTTATGAAGGAAGACAAGTATTCCAGAGTTGCAATTGAAACTGCTGTTACTACTGGTTTGGTTTTTGTTGAAGGAGAAGTTACTAGCAAAGGTTATGTTGACATTCCTGGAGTTATTAGGAATACAGTTAGAGAAATTGGTTATACTAATCCTGAATATGAATTTGATTACAAATCTTGTGGAGTAATGGTTGCAATTCACGAGCAATCTCCAGATATAGCTCAAGGAGTTCTTCAAGGAAAAGATCCTGATCAAAATTTAGGCGCCGGAGATCAAGGTATGATGTTTGGTTATGCTTGTAATGAAACTCCAGAATTAATGCCGTTACCCATTACTCTTGCTCATGCTTTGACTAATAAGTTTAGTGATTTGAGAAAGAGTAAGAAATTAACTTGGGCTAGACCTGATGGAAAGTCTCAAGTTACGGTAGAGTATCATAATGGAAAACCAGTTAGAATTGATACTGTAGTAATGTCTGTACAACATGACGATATTCCGATTGAAAAAGTTAGAATGGAAGTAATGGAACATGTTATCAAACCCGTTCTAGGAGTTTTGATTGATACTAAAACTAAATTTCACATTAATCCAACTGGCAGATTTGTTATTGGAGGTCCTACTGGAGATTGTGGAGTAACTGGAAGAAAAATTATTGTTGACACTTATGGTGGAATGGCTCCCCATGGAGGAGGAGCTTTTAGTGGAAAAGATTGCACTAAGGTAGATAGAAGTGCTTGTTATGCTGCAAGATATATTGCAAAGAATTTAGTTGCCGCAGGAATTGCTCCTGAAGTTGAAGTGCAATTAAGTTATGCAATCGGAGTGAAAGAACCCGTTTCAATTTACGTAGATGCTTTCGGCAAGAGCAAATTTGATAATAACAAGTTAGAAGATTTGGTTAGAAAACATTTTCCACTCTCTCCTGCTCAAATTATCAAGCATTTTGATTTGAGGAGACCAATTTACTTTAAGACTGCTAGTTTCGGTCACTTTGGAAGAAGCGAATTTCCATGGGAGAAGACTGATAAAGTTCAGGCAATTAAAAAAGAATTGGGATTAAAATAATTAGGCGCACTTAATGAGATCTTCTACAAAGAAAACAAAGATTAAAGCAGTAATTTTTGACTGGGATGGAACATTAGTTGACTCTTTAAGGGATCATTATAATGCCCATAAGGAAACTGTAGAATTAGCTAACTCGCAGGGAATTCCTGCAAAATTTCCTTATCACACTTTTGAAGAATGGAAGAAAGATTTTGAAGAAACTCCTTTTCATAAAATGTATAGTGAAAAATATGGTTTACCTTATGAAAAACACAGTAAGCTAATTTATGACACTTTTGCAAATCATTTGAAAAAAGCAAATACTCAAACTTTCCCTTTTACTAAAGCCGTTCTTGATGCTCTTCATGGTAACCTAAAATTAATCGTGATTACCTCTAGACCGCAGAATACTTTGCTTAAAGATTCATTGCGTTTGAAAATTCATTCTTATTTTGATCATCTTATTGGAACCCCAAAACGTCCAGATACTTTGATTTTATCAAAAGAAGATCACATCAATCTTGCTCTCAAAAGAGCCGGTTTGAAGCCAAACGAAGTCGTGATGGTTGGCGATGTTAGAAGTGATTTTCATTCTGCTAAAAAAGCACACCCCGATATGCCTGTTCTTCTTGTTCCTTGGGGTTTTGAACGTTTAGATCAATTACATGAAATAGGAAAATCAAACATAGTTTCATCCCCTGAAGATCTTGTTCGTAGGTTACTTGCAATGGCTCATGGAAAGTGATTTATTTTGAAAGAAGAGTTCAACAAAGCAACTATTGTAATAGAATCAGCAATTTCGTTTGTTCATTTAGGTGACTTTCATGCTTTCAAGAGGAAAAAGAATCGTAGTTTTCCTGGTCTTGATTTTTCTACTTTAGAAAAAAGAAATGAAGCCATAAATCGTGAATTTGAATTAAATAAAGAAATAAATCCTGAAATTTATTTGAGCATTTATTCTCATGAAGGTTATGAAGATTTATTTTTGGTAATGAAAAAAGCAGAACCAATTGCTTCGAACGCTAGATTAGTTAAGGAATTTCCAAAGGAAGATTTACAGGAGGTTTTGAAGAGACTTTCAGTTTTATGGAATAAGCGTTTACAAGCAAAACAATCTATTTCGAGTATTATTGAATCTCAATTCAAAGATTTGCTCCAGAGGCTAGAATTAAGCGAAGAAGCGATAGAAGAAGAGTTAAAACAAATTCCAATAGTTTTGAAAGATAGAACCAAATTTTATTCTGATGCACATGGAGATTTGAGTGTTGAGAATTTATTTTAT
>CABMDW010000028.1 GCA_902385045.1 uncultured archaeon
AATTTACTAAAACATGAAGTTCTCCTACGAATACTGTTTCTTTTTTCTTTTCAGTACAGTTAAAAACAGGAGTAATTTCCAAGTAAATTGGAGCAGAATAGGTCATGTCTCTTAAACGAGCTTCCATTGGAAATAATTGACGTTTCGAACCATCAGCTTCAGTTATAGATGGTCTGTCAATAAATACTTTACCGAGTTTCAAAACCATTCCTTTAATTTCTGGCTCTATTTTTTCCTGAGTTTTAATTATTTCTTGAACGCCATTTTCAACAAACTTGTCATAGGAATCAATGTATTGCTTTGTAAGTAATTTATTATTAAGATAATCTTGTAACAGTTCACGATGACTCATGTAAAAAACAACCTCAGATTTAAAAATAATTATTTAAAGAGTAGAATATACTCTAGAAAAATGACTTGTTTAATCAACAACTACGCGATAGTAATCGCCGCTAGTTCTTGAATATTTTATTACTTCACCAGGTTTTACTGAAAGACCAACCAACCCTGTGTCAGTATTCTTTACCTTAGGAAGATTGTAAACATTATCCAAACCGTACTCAGAAATTAATTTGTCGATCTGGGATTGAGTAAGTACAGTAGGCTTCGGAGACAAAACGTGGTGAAGATCACTAGATTCAGACATTAATTGACCACAGACGATAGTATATATAAATATTTTACCTTAAAAAACCTTCGGTTTAAACTGAAAATAAACGCGGATAAAAAAATTTAAATTAATTTAAATACCCTTACACACTTATTGGTTTTATAGTTTATTAAACCTTTGATGAAATGAGAGGGCAAGAGGATTGAAAATATGAAAGAAACTAAAAAAATGGAAGGCATGTCTTGTAATTGCGGAAGTGGATGGGGAACAATAGCATGGTTACAACTAATTGTTGGAATATTACTCATCTTAATTGGTGCAGGATGGCTCAGTTGGAATGAATGGATAATAGTTGGATTATACTTTGCATTAAAAGGAATAATCAAAATGATGTAAGAAAAACACTTATTCTCCGGCAAGTACATTTAACTTGCTGGGGTCTCTTTTTATTTCTTTTACAATACTAGCAGGACCTATAACTGTAAAACCTGATTTTCTGCCTCCTAGCATTTGAATTAGTTTTTGAATGAAATTAGATTCCTCACCAAATGAAGCAACTTCTATTCCAGTGAAATTTTGTTGATCTATGACTTCCATTGTCCTTTGTATTAGATCTCTTTCTTCAGTTTTAGTAAGAGAACCTTCAAAAACGAGAATTTTCTGTTTTTTCAGATTATCCAAAAGGAAACCCAACTTGTCTTCCTTTTCCTTTAGCATCTTCTGACTCAAAAATTCAATATTCAAAGTCAAGATTATTACCGTTTAAACTTTAACTATTTCTTTGTACAAGGCTTGCATTCCCTGGCCAGTTAACGCGGATACTTCAAGAACTTTATGCTGTGGAAAAGCTTGCTTTATTTTACTAGAATTAGCTTTCTTCAAGTCCATCTTATTTGCTACAATGATTAAAGGAATTCCCCGCGCTTCAAGGTTTCCCAATAAAGTAATATTTACTTGCGTATAAGGATCTTGCGTTGCATCCATTACCACTAATGCTACATCTACTTTCTCCAGCCACTTTATGGCTTCAATTATGCCTTTAGTTGCTTCTTTGGCTCTCTGTTGAGCTTCTTCTTCCTTAATTCCAAAAGGTAAAAATTCTCTGTAATCAACTTTTGTAGCTATTCCAGGCATATCGAGTAAATTAATATTAATTTTATGACCATCAATCCTCAATTCCACATGTTCTTTTTTAATGACGTTTCTAGTTTCATGAGGAATTTCTGAACTTTTAGTCATTTCTTCTCCAGTCCAATCTTTAGAAATCCTATTTGCTAAAGTTGACTTTCCAGTATTAACATTACCATACAAACCGATAGTGAAATCATTTCTACCCTTAAAAATCTTTGAAATCCAACTAAAAAAATTACGAAAATGCATTCTTTTCATTCACCTTAGAAAAAACAAGAATAGTAATAAAAAAGAACGCGAGAATAAAAATACTCTGTTAATTAGAACGTAATTTAAAGTAATCCTGCAGCTTGAAGTTTTTGAATATCTTCAAATTTTAATTTTTCTCCTTTCTTAAATTTATCATAAATTTCTTGAGCTTCTGATTTTATCTCATCTAATTTTTCTTTCATCTTCTGTTTTCGTTCTTGCTGGAATAATTGATATTCTTGAAATTCTTGATTACTTTTTTGCTTTTCAACATTAATGATTTCTTGAAATTCAGTAGAAACTGCACTTATTTCTTTATTCATTTCGTCTAATTTGTTCATTCCTTCTCCTAAATTTTCTCTTAATCTAGTTATTTGTTCCTGAAATTCAATTGCTTGCTTATGATGATGTTGTGATTTTCTTGCTAGCAGATTTAAGTTGTTACGGGATTCTAGTTCAATCTTTCTGAATTGGTTTACTTCTTTTTTAACAGCATTTAATTGATCTTGAATTGGTTTTATTTTATCAGCTTTCTTCAACTGTTTTTCAATATCTCTTATTTTAAGACTCAATTCTTTCTCCAACTTAGGAGTAGTTGCTTCAGTTTGTAATTGCCATTCAAGTCTTTCTAAATCTTGTCTTAGTTTAAAGTAAGGTACTTCTGAACTTTTCTCTTCTTTCTTAAGTAAACCAAGCAATTCATTGAATTTTGCTTCTAAATCTTTTAATTTTAATAAAATTTCTTCGCGTTGTTCTTTAATTTTCTTTACTTGAGCAGTAAATTCATCTCTCTTGGTTTTTTCGTCATTGAATTTAGAATATAGTTCCTTAAGATCTGAAATAGTACCATAATTATGTATTCGGATTTGTTTTGCTTGATTCTTTTTTTCTATTAAATCTTTTTTGACTTCTTGGGCGGTTGTTTCACTCATTAAAATTTCACGTTCTGCTCGTATTTTCTGTTGGAAGTCCAATTCCATACTCTAATTCTATTTCTGAAATTACTTCGTCTAATTCTGCTCTTTGTTTTTCTAATAACTTCTTAATTCTCAATAATCTCTTTTGATTATATTCGATTTCACGGTACTTTCTAGCCGCCAAATTAAAATGTTCTATTGAAAGAGTATGATACTCTATGTCATCCATTCTTTTTGCAATGTCCTTTAAAATGTCTCCCAAAAGGATATTTGCTCCTTCTTTTACCTCTTTTTTCAATTGGTGTTCCTTTACTAGATTTGACTTGATTATTTTTACTACTCTAGCATTAGGAAAAGGTAAATTTTCAGAATCATCATCTAATTCATCTTCGGATTGATCTTCTTGAGGGGTTTGAGTTTGTTCGTCTTCCATATTCACTGATATCACCAGATATAACAAAAAAGCGTTTAGATTAAACTTCTTTGTAAAGTGTTACGTATATTTTACGTTTTACTGGATTATAATAATTGTCTTGTGTCACTATAACCCTAAAACCCTGCTTCTTGAATTTAGAAGCGTCTTCAAATAATCTTTCTTCACTTTCTGGATAATATTGTATTCCTGCAACACCGTTTTTCTTTAATACACGATAAAATTCAGAAGCTATTTCACTAATGTTCTCTTTAGGAACCCATTGAAGTGCAGAAATACATATTATTGAATCAAATTTGTCTTTGAAAGGAATTTTTTCAAGAGAACCCAATTTCACTTGTAATTTCTTATCTTTGGATTTTTGAAGCATTTCCTTTGAAGAATCAAAACCACGCAAATAAAGCTTTGAATTAAGATTGCGTAGTAAAGTCATTGAAAAACCAGTGCCACAACCGGCATCCAAAATTTTAAAGCCATCAGTTAAATCAACGCCCATTAGATCCAATAAACGTAAAGTCATTTTTTCCTGTCTTCTTTTCATGGAAGAACTGAATTCGTACCTATCAGATTCGGTAGAATCATAAAAATCTTTAGAAGCAGAAGTATCCTCAGGCCTCTTGTTTTTGACAATCCAATTGTTACTGCGTTTCATTTCGATAATAATAAGAACCCGCAATATTCTAATATTTAGTACTTTAAAGCAAAAAGTTTTGTTTTAATTAAGGTGAACAAAAAAAATGAAAATAAAAGACCTAACAGTAGGAACCGGAAGCGTTAGCTTAGAAGCAGAAGTATTAAACGTTGAAGAACCAAAGAAAATCAATAAAATGGGAAGAGAATTACGAGTTGCAAACGTTTCAATCGGAGACGATTCAGGAAATATTGTATTAACTCTATGGAATGAAAACATCGACAAAGTTTCTCCAGGAATGAAAATTAAAATTGAAAATGGTTACGTGGCTGAATTTCAAGGAAAGAAACAATTAACCCTTGGAAAATTCGGTACTCTAACTACTCTTTAAATCTTATTTTCAAAGAGCGGCACATGCCGCTCACCAATTTCTTTAAAATCTAATAGAAAATTAAAAACCTATTCTAAAAACTAATCAAAATACGGTTCCAAGAAAAGCAAGTAGAACTAAAACGATTGAAGGCAAAATTATTGACTTAAATCTATCTTGCTTCAACTTAGGCAACAATAAAATATTTATTACGACAATGTCCCCGAGAATAATGAAAGCCACAGCGAACAAAGCTGTTTGTAATGGGATCGAAGAAAATTGCGTTGAAAGAATTGCAAAACCAGAAGCACTACTAAGTATTCCACTTCCAAAAAATGCTAAGTAAATTCCAGTCTTAAAACTCAATGCACTTAAAATGATCAAAGAAACCACTGTAAAGAACACGCTAAATTTTAGTGCATACCATATAGAAAACTCAGGATCTACAGGCTTTAATGACATTTTACCTTTATCTAAAGAAAACATTGCCCAAACAATGCATGCAACTAAAGGCAAAAGTAAGGGAATTAATATTTGAAAAGCAGCGGGCGACAAAATCAAAACTATAGCCGCATTTCGTACCAGCATACCCAAAGTGCTTACCAGAAAATATAATTTAAAACTGTGGGAATCTTTAGGATCCAATTTTTTCATTATTAAACTTAAATAAATTAATGAAGATACCCACGAAGCTAAGAAAGTAGAGTAAAGTGCGCCTTTTCCTTTCTTGTACTTTATAAACAAATGAGAAAAGAAACTCAAAAACATTACTAAAACTACTACTAACCACGCTTGCTTTAAATCAAAAGGAATTCCAAAAATTGAAATTGGCAACAAAGGCATTAGTGGATAAATCACGATCGCTGCAATACAAAAAATTAAACCGTGAGTTAATTCTTTCTTGGTTAAACCAGAAATTATAGAATGAATTCGGACTTTCTGACTTAAAATAAAAGTAGCTAAAATTCCTGCAACTCCAGCCTCTAAAAATAAGTCTTTAGAGATCAATATTCCTAAAGTGAAAGTAAACGGAATCATTACTGCAGTTGAAAGGGACAGCCTTGAACCCTTTCCAGAACGAAAGTAATAGATGGCAGAAAGAACAAAAACTCCACTTAAACCGATTAAAATTAAGAAAATAGAATCAGTAAGCAAAGAAACAAGCAACCCAAGAAAACAAATAAGTGAAAAACTACGCAAACCCAAACTTTTACCGGTATTTTCTCGTTCTATACCTATTACTGCCCCTATAGCTAAAGATAAGAAAGTCTGCAATATGAAGTCATTCATTATAAAACTATTAAAATCAAGAAACTATTAAAAATAGAATGACCAACAAACAAGAGTTAACTCAACTAATAGGTGAGGAAAACTTACGAAAAAAAATAGAAGAAAAGAAAACTGAATTCTATAATCTAATTAATGACAATCTTGCAATAAAATTGATTGCGAAAGAAGAAGGAATAGATTCTAAAACAATACTTGTTCTAGAAACTATCAAAAATGAAAAACAAAAAGAATACAATTGCATTGATGAAAAAGGCTATTTTACATTAGTAATATTAGAACAAAAACAAGAATTAACTCCGGGGAGAATTTACAACTTAACTGCATATAAGCAAGAACAGAATAACGTTAGAAGAACTTACTCCACAAAAATACTTCCACGAGAATTACAAGTTACTAACACTAATCTAGGTGGAAATAGAATACTTATTGGAATTCCGAAAGAAGTTATAGTAAAAGAATACAAAAAATGCTACAAATGCACGGATAAAAACTGCAATCATGAAAAAGAAACTAAAAAAAGAGCAATAATAACAATAAATGAAAATAGAGTAATAGTTTTCGATTACAAGGAACAAAACATGAAACAACAAATATGTTTTGTTGGAACAGAAAAACAAAATGCTTTGACAGGAGAAATGGAAATAATCGCAAAAAAAATAATTTAAGCCAACAATTTATTTATCAAATCAACTATTTTCTCTTCAAAAAAATCCCTTGAAGAGGTATTATCAAGTAAAAATTCACATAGATTCTTACAGGTAGTTAAGTTTTGAGAGTTTAAACCGTTTGATTCTTTTTCCTCACTTACCTTGAATTCCTGAAAAGATAAAATGCTTTCACCTTCTCTAGCTCGCTGTTTGATTCTTTCATAACGTACTTTTAAATCAGCATCAATCCAAACAGAATGAAAGTTTTTTCCGTACTTTTTTTCAAGAAAATCAAATTCACCCGAACGTCTAAGCCCATCTACAATTAGAATGTCGCAAGAAGGTATTGAAACACAAGATAATTCTGCTAGAATTCCGGATCCTTTTTGAGAAACTAATTTATTAGCCAATTCTTGCAGGGAATTGCGAGTTCTGATTATCCCCAATTTGTCAGCTTCAGATCTTAATGCGTCAGAAGTTGAAACAGAATAAGCATTAAAATGAGATTTTACAATTTCAATAAAAGTACCCTTACCAGCCGCAAAAGTTCCAGAAAGACCTAAAACCAACATGAAAAAATAAAGAAGTCATAACTAAAAGAATTTTCGTTTGTTGAAAACTATTTTATTGACCTAAAAACAATGTAATTCACATAGAGGGCTTAAAATGTTTCAAAAAATTCAAAAAGTACTAAATGAATCATTCGAAGGAAAAACAGTCAAAATTAGAGGCTGGATTTACAGGAAAAGAGATTCAGGAGCCATTTCATTTATTGTAATAAGAGATTCTACGAACATAATTCAAGCAACAGTAAAGAAAAACGAAGTTGATGAAAAAACTTGGAAAAATATTACTGAAGCATACATTGAAACCCACGTTGAAGTAGAAGGAATAGTAAAGAAAGATGAACGAGCACCAACAGGATTTGAATTAAAAGTAAGCAAACTGAAGATAACGAGCAAATCAGAGCCTTTCCCGATAGCAAAAGACAACAGTGAAGAATTCTTATTAGACATTAGACATTTATGGCTAAGATCAAGAGAACAAAACGCTATAATGAAAATTAAAAGTAATATTTTCAAGAGTATTAGAAATACATTCTACAAAGAAGGATTTGTTGAAGTTACTCCGCCAATCATTGTTTCAAGTGCTACAGAAGGAGGAAGTACTTTATTTGAATTAGATTATTTTGGAAAGAAAGCATACTTATCACAATCAAGCCAATTATACTTGGAAAGTTTAATTTTTAATCTTGACAAAGTTTTTGCTATAACTCCATCATTCAGAGCAGAAAAATCAAGAACAATGAGGCATTTAGCAGAATACTGGCACGTAGAACCAGAAGCAGCATATTATGACTTAGACGACATGGTTGACCTAGCAGAAAAAATGCTTCAAAACATTTGCAAAGACGTAATAAAAGAAAATTCACCAGAACTAGTAGCATTAGGGAGAAATCCTGACTATCTTAAAATAACGGCAACAGAAAAAGCAGATAGAATCACTTACGATGAAGCAATAAAATTATTGCAAAACAAGGATGTAAAAATTAATTGGGGAGACGATTTAGGAACAGAAGAAGAAAGAGTATTAACTCAAGAAAGAAAAAAACCAGTTTTTGTAATGAATTATCCTAAAGAAATTAAAGCATTCTACATGAAAGAGAATCCTAAAAACCCTAAAACTGTTTTAGGTGCAGACTGTCTAGCTCCAGAAGGATATGGAGAAATAATTGGAGGATCACAAAGAGAAGATAATTACGAAAAACTAATTGAAAGAATCAAAACAACAGGAGGAAAACCAGAAGATTATGCCTGGTACTTAGACTTAAGAAAATATGGAAGTGTGCCACATTCCGGATTTGGTTTAGGAGTAGAAAGAGTAGTAAGATGGGTTTGCAAACTAGAACACATTAGAGATACTATTCCATATCCGAGAACAATCAACAGAAGTTATCCGTAGACCCTAAAAAATCAAGAATGCAATCAAATAGATTAAAGGAATAATCCAAAACATGTTGTATTGTAAATTCCTATGAATTTTTTCTGCAAGCTCCTTTTTACCATTCTCAAGTAATTCAGATAAACCTACTGCAACTATTAAAGAAAATAATAGGAATGCGTAGGTTAAAACTAAAATTTTATCTGCATAAGTCAAATAAGTTATTGCGGGCAATTGGTTTGCAATTGAAATGTGAAATAAAACGCTAGCAGTCAAAGCTCCGGAAGCAATTGTAATTCTAGTCCCAGTCTTATCTACATCCATTAAGAATGAAAGCAAAGTTATCAAAACAATAAATAAGATTGGAAGAAAGGTTTTGACAAATGAATTTACTTTAGGTTTTTCTAAGTC
>CABMDW010000029.1 GCA_902385045.1 uncultured archaeon
AAGTTAGAGAAATTATTGGATCAAGGAATAATCGTTCCTAAATCTATTTAATTTTCTCTTTCTTTTTCTTTTTTCTTTAAAATTAGTTTCAAGTATTGACTAAAACCTTTAAATTGTTTTCAACCATATTATTAGCGGGGAGATGGGCTAGCTTGGTATGCTTTCAGCTTTGGGAGCTGGAGACCCGCGTTCGAACTCATCAGATTTTATTGTAAAGTCTTTAGAAGAAAGTCGCGGTCTCCCCATTCGATTCTTCTGGTTTTTTATTCTAATTTATTGTAATTAATTCAATGGATTTTTTGTCAGTAAAATTAGTGATTATACTCGTATTAGGTTACATTTTATTCGGAGGAATAGTTTTTCATTATATTGAACAAAGAAGTTGGGTTGATAGTTTCTATTTTGCAACAGCAACAATTTCAACAGTAGGATTTGGTGACTTAACTCCACATACTGATGCAGGAAAAATATTTACGATATTTTACATTCTATTAGGCGTATCTATTGCAGCCTATGGTTTTTCAGTAGTCGGAGGTTATGTTATAAAATATCATTTAGAAAATCATTTTGAAAATAAAGTTAAAAAATTAGTACAGGAATCAAAAGCAATTGTTAAATCTAAAGTTAAAAAGTAATTGTTTCTACTTGTTCTTCTATTGTTTCTTTACCGAAATGTCTTTCAATAATTCTATTTACGACTAAATTATAATCTTCAATTCTACTTACAACGCCTTTTTTGAGCATATGTCTCAAGGCTACAAGTCTAAAATCTCCTTTTCGTAGAGAATGTTTGAATACTGGAAACTTTTCATGAAACTTTTTGAAATATTTTCTCAAATCTCTCGCCTTACCGTAAAATAATCCAAGAGAACTTGCAAAGAACACATAATGACAATTAATATTATTCCAGTATGCTCCATTGAATAGAATTGGAAAAGTAGGATTATTTTTCTCTTGATCTAAGAAGTCGAAAGTCTTAGAATTTGATTTAACTTCAATTAGAAGAGTTTGATTATTTGATTGTAAATCTTTTATTTTAACGTCAAAACCTACTCCGTTAACATGTTCTGTTTCAAAACGAGATGCATCAACGTGCTTAGAAAAAATCATGAACACCATTTGTTCAGCTTCAAAACCACGGTTCAAACGCATTAATTTTACTAGAATATTTTACTTTAAAAACATTTTCAAACTTTTTGTTTCTTGAATAAGTTTTAATAAACTATTTACGTTAATCTATAATCTATTTTTCTGAAATTAATTCTAGAATTTTAAGTTTGGTTTAAATTTCTCGGGAAATAAGTGTTCTCTCTTTCTTTTTTAAATAATTTTTTCTTTTATGGTTTATGCGTTTATTTTTTAAGAAAGGTAAACAACGTAAACTTCTGGAAGAATATAAAAAATCCATTAAAGTAGAAACTTGGGTTGAAGTAGCCAAGCATTTGAAAGTCAATCCAGATGCGTTGAAAGAATGGTTATATGAAAGTGTATCTCTGCCTTCAAACATATATTTTATTTTAGATAAAAATCATATTTTTCAAAAATACATTGTAAGTAAGCGTTCTGATTCTTGGGGCCAGTCTTTAGGCGGTATAAATTCATCTGGAAGTCCACAATCTACTCCTAGATCTATAAAACTGCCATTGCACTCTCCCGAGTTAGCGGAGTGTTTTGGGATTATACTGGGAGATGGTTGTGTTTACATAAGTAAGAAATATCTTGTTTATCAGGTAAGAGTGGCATCTCATCCTATTGATGAAGAAGAGTATTCTCACTTTGTTTCTGCTTTGTTCGAAAGACTTTTCGGAGTCAAAACCTATATTGTTAGAAGCGGTCGTGCTCGCTATGTAACTGTTTCTAGTAAAAAATTTGCACTTTATCTTAAGAAGTATTTGCCCGGTCTTAAAACTAAGTTTGTATTTCCTTCTTGGATGTTCAAAGATCCTGAATGTTTGCGTGGCTTTATTCGAGGTTTAGTGGATACTGATGGTTCTGTTTATCGTCTTTCAAATAAGAATCCTAATATTGTTCGGATTGGTTTCAAAAATGCGGATGAATCATTGATTGCAGCTTATAGAACTGCACTTTTAAAGTTAGATTTTCATCCTAGTAAGTTAACGCATAGAAATGTATTTCTTACTAGTAAATCTGATACTGAACGTTACATTAAAGAGATTGGTTTCCATAATAGTAAACACAGGAAACGTTTAATTAAAATAGCCCCATCGTATAGTGGTCAAATTTTTTTATGAAATTTCATAATTAAAGACAAGGTATACGGGACTCTGAATCCTGAGACAGCGGTTCGAATCCGCTTGGGGCTATGCGTTTTCTGGAAACTTATTTGAATAAACGTTTATATAGTATAAAGAATATTCTTAAAAGAGTTTGTTTTAAAAAATTATTTTTAATAAAAAATATTAGTAAAAGTACTTTTTACTTGCTGTGTGGCAAAGTATTTATGAGTGAAAGAAAATTTATCTTTTCTTGGATTTCTTCTTTCCGCTTTTCTTTGCTTTCTTTTTTGCTGCCATTTTTTTTTCTTTCACCCCGTTATTTTTTTATAACCTCATCACATTGGTGAAGAATAAAAACCTTTGCATGATTTTCGTCTAGAAAATATTTTTTTCAGACAAAATCAGTGCAGTCCATGAAGAAACCGCAATTTTTACATATTGCTTTACATTTTCTTTCAATTAGTTCGTTTCCACATCTAACGCAAATATTTTTTTCTTGCATTATTTTTTCACGAAATGTTTTTTGAGAATTATTATTGACAGTATTATTGTTATCAAGTCTACAAAAATACAGTAAATGCACCATTGTTGTATCACGAATTTTTGTAAGTATAGCCATCTTAATGACATTAGCAATGCAATTGTAATCATTATTTCTGTTATTAGTTCTAACTTTTTGTTTTTTCCTTTCTTTAATTGAATTAATTCAATTATTATTAGTAATGTAAATCCAACAAATCCAATTATTGTATTAGGAATTCCAAAAGTCAACGCGTAATCGCTTGTTTGAACTGCATCGCATCCTCCAGTGCAGAGTGAAGCTCCTTGAATTTCATTTAAGGCAATTTCTCTTTCATAATG
This sequence comes from uncultured archaeon, assembly GCA_902385045.1. Lineage (GTDB taxonomy): Archaea > Micrarchaeota > Micrarchaeia > Norongarragalinales > CABMDW01 > CABMDW01. The sequence continues at coordinate 3,099 of CABMDW010000029.1, forward strand.
AATTATTCCAGTTAAAATTAATGCTATTATTGACAATAGTATGATCCAATGTTCTTTTTTGAAACCCATTAGTAAATTTAGTAATGTATTTTTTTAATGTTATTGTTTTACGGTGTTCTAAAATTTCTCGGGAAATACCTGTCTAGTTGTTCTTTAAATACTAAATTTGATTTTTTAATATGTAACAAGATTTTCTTGTTACGAAAAATCACATCCGGGCTGACTGTAACCTGGACTGATGGGGAGATGTAAAATGAATGAAGAAGAAGAGTTAGCTGTAGAGCAGCCTATAATCGAATTTGAAAAAAAGGCTAAAGCTGTAAAAGACGCTAAGAAACCACTTTCAATAGAAGACTTAGCTGGAGTTGGAACTGCAACTGCTGATAAAATCATGCAAGCAGGTTTTACTACTTTGGAACAACTAGCAATGACAATGCCTGCAGATTTAGTTGATTTAGCTGGAGTTGGAGAAGCTACTGCGATTAAAGTAGTCAACGGTGCAAGAGAAGCACTAGAAATGGGTTACGTTACTGGAGATGTTGTTCTAGAACGCAGGAAATTGATTGGAAGAATCACTACTGGTTCTAAAGAATTAGATGCCTTGCTTGGTGGCGGAGTTGAAACTCAAGCTATTACAGAAGCATTTGGTAAATTTGGTTCAGGAAAAAGTCAACTAGCATTTCAGTTATGTGTTAATGCTCAAATTCCAACTGAACAAGGAGGATTAGGTGCAGACGTGTTGTTTGTAGATACTGAAAATACTTTTAGACCAGAGAGAATTGTTCAAATGGCTCAGGCAAGAGGGATGAATCCAGATGAAGTCTTGAAAAGAATTCATGTTGCTAGAGCTTACAATTCTGACCACCAAATGTTGTTAATACAAAATGCAGAAGAATTGATTACTAAAAACAAAGTAAAACTTGTAATAGTAGATTCTTTGACCAGTGCATTCAGAAGCGATTACATTGGAAGAGGAACTCTTGCTGAAAGACAGCAGAAGTTGAATAAACACTTGCACATGTTGCAAAAACTTGCTGACTTGCATAATCTAGCAATTTACGTGACAAATCAAGTAATGGATAGACCAGATATTTTATTTGGAGATCCTACTGCTGCAATTGGAGGAAACGTTTTAGCACATCAAAGTACTTATCGAATGTACTTACGAAGATCAAAGGAAGATAGACGTATTGCTAAATTAGTTGACTCGCCTAACTTGCCTGATGGAGAATGTGTTTTCAGATGTAATACTAACGGAATTGGAGACGCTGAATAATTTTTTTTATTTTTAATTTTTTTATAAACCCCTGGTGATGTAATAATGTTTGAAGATGATTTAGCTAGCGAACGCCTTGATGCGTATTTCGAGTTAAAAGGAAAGCTATTGGAAGAAATAGTGCTACAAAAACAAAAGAAATTGTCATTTGATTGATGATTTCTTTTATTTTCTTTTTTAAATGGTTTTTTTTAACTATTGCTCCGTTATATTTTTAGTTTTCTATGAAGATTGAAGAAGCAGACTTGTATTCTTTTTACTGTTTTGACATTAGTGAAGAGGTTAAGCTATCTCAGATTGAAACTCTTTTGAATAAGAAAGCTCATGAGAGTCAGTTGAAGCTAGAGAAGATGGCTCCTTCTTATATGAAATTCAAGATTCCTCCACTTTTGATTAGATTGCCTAGTTTTACTGAAAAGTTTAATGAAGTTGAATATTCTGTTAAGTCTTATTGTAAATTATATAGTTTTGGGACGATTTCAATTATATTTAAAACTAAATTTAATGGAACTTCTAAAGAATTACGTGATTTTTCTAATCATTTACAGAATAAACGTGAAGATTTTAGAAAGAAGGCTATAGCTTACGTAGAGAAAATAGTTGTTGAGGCTAAAGATTCTTTAATTTCTTCTAATGCTTTTTTTCCTTCAGAATATTATTTTCTAGTTCATTTGAAAAAATTAGACAAGCCTTTAACCGCAATTGAATTTCAGAATGATCATAAGGATTTAGCATTGTCTATTGTTACTGGAGATTCCGGTAAATTGAGTGATCAAACTTCCTATGATATTTTAAGAAATTCTTTATCCTATTCTCCTGATGATTTCCTTTTGTTATACTGGAATGCAGGTTTGTTGTATGATTCTGAAATTAATTTTGATTCTATTGATGTAATAGAATTTTCTGTAGTTCAATTATTAGAATTACGTTATTATGATTCTTTGCTTGAAAATGAATTAGATCACGCTTATGATGAAGTTAAAGAATCTAGTGACGATAAAAAATTAAGTAAAAAAGATTATTCTAGGGCTCGTGACCGATTGTATTTGATTAAACTCAGTGTTTCTGACGTCTTAGAAAAATTAGAAAACAATTTGAAGCTTGTTGGAGACGTATATTTATCAAAAATTTATAATAGTGCTAGTATTGCTTTTCATTTGAAAGAATGGAAAATTAGTTTAGATAGAAAACTTGATGCTGTTGACGACATTTATACTTTCTTGAACAATAAAACTGAATATAAGAAAAGTGTGAGTCATGAAACTTTAATTTTAACTTTAGAAATAATCGTTGTTATTTTAATTTTATGGGAAGTATTGTACCCGTTATTTTTTAATCATTAAATTGTTTGTGGTATTTATTAGTTAAAATCTTACTTTATTTTGAGTGTTTATAGTGAATTTTAAAGAGTTCTTTGAAAATAAACTGGTTTTAACCTTTCTTGTTTTACTTACATTAACTGGATTTCTTTTTTCTTTTATAGCTCCTTTGTATTCTGATTATTTTTATTACCCTGTAGTTTTGCTAGGCGGTTCTTTCATTGTAATAACTACTTTATTTCAAGCTTTCAAAGGAAATTTTGCTTTAGATATTTTAGCTACGATCGGAATTATAGCCAGCGTTTTCATTAACTCTTTTTTTGCAGCTTCAGTTTTAGTCGTCATGTTATTAGGTGGCGAAGCAGTAGAGTCTTATGCTAGTGTAATCGCGAATAAACACTTAACTAATTTGAAGAATAGAATTCCAAAAAAAGTAATTTTACGCGTGAGCGGCAGAGAACATGAGATTGATGTTTCTGAAGTTAAAGTTAAAGATTTCTTATTGATCAAGCCTGGTCATGTTCTTCCTGTAGATGGGATTGTTGTTGATGGTTCTTCTGAAGTTGACGAGTCAACTTTAACTGGTGAAAGTAAGTTTTCAAGTAAAAAAGAAGGTTCAAAAGTTTTCGCTGGAACTTTAAATAAAAATGGAGCTTTAGTGATAGAATGTACTTCTACTTATGAAAAATCAAAGTTTTCTGAAATAATCAGCCTAGTAGAACAAGCTCAAAAAGATAAAGCTCCAATCCAACGATTAGCTAATTCTTATGCAATATGGTTTACTCCATTAGTTTTGTCGTTGTCAATTATTTCTTTTCTTTTGACTAGAGATTTAGTTAAGAGTGTTTCAATTCTTGTAGTTTCTAGTCCTTGTCCTTTATTGTTGGCTACGCCTATTGCAATAATTGCTGGAATAGGTAAAGGGGCAAAGGAAAGCATCATTTTCAGGAGTGGAATTTCTTTGGAAGCAGCTTCAAAAGTGGACTTAATTGCTTTTGATAAAACTGGAACCGTAACTGAAGGTCGTCCTCAAGTACGTAGTTTTCATTCAATTTTTTTAAAGAAAAAAGAATTCTTGTTCTTATGTGCTAGTATTGAAAGAAGAAGTGAACATCAAATTGGAAAATCAGTTGTAAGCTATGCAATGAAGAGGAGAATTAAGTTAACTGATCCTAAAAATTTCAAAGTTTTTCCAGGTTTAGGAGTTCAAGGAACTATAAAAAATAATAAAATTTTACTTGGTTCAAGATTCTTTTTAGAAAGAAATAAAATCAAGACTCCTGAAACTGAAAGCGGAGAAAAGGCAATTTGGGTTGCAGTAAACGGAAAGTATGCTGGTTATTTTGTTGTAAAGGATGATGTCAGAAAAGAAGTTTTTCAAGCAATTGAAGAATTGAATTGCATGAACATAAGTCATTTTGTAATGATTACTGGAGATGATAGGAAAGCAGCCTTAAAAATTAATTCTAAACTCGGTTTTGATAAGGTTTATTCAAATGTTCTTCCAGCGGAAAAAGCTTCAATAGTTAAAAAATTGCGTGAAAATCATGAAGTAATGATGGTTGGTGATGGAATTAATGATGCTCCTGCTTTAGCAACTGCAAGTGTTGGAGTTGCTTTGGGTGCTAAAGGAAATCCTGCAGCAGTTAGGGCATCAGATATTGCTTTAATGGCTGATGATTTACGCAAACTTCCAAGAGCTATTGAACTCTCTAAAGAAAGCATTAATGTTGCGAAGCAATGCATCTTTTTTGGACTTGGAGTTGGCTTTGTTGGAATAGTTTTATCTTATTTTGGTGTGTTAACTCCTGTTACTGCAGCATTCGTTCATGAGGGTAGTGATTTGTTTGTAGTGTTTTATGCTGCTAGAAGTCAATTATTTAATTTGTTTAATTTTTAGCTGCTTTTTGAATGCTTATTACTTTAATGTAGAATTCAAGGGTTTTTCCAGCTAGTTCGTGATTAAAGTCAATTGTTACTTGGCCTCCTGCAACTTTTATTATTGTTCCAAGAGCTCCATTTTTAGCTTGTACTTGTAATCCTTCTTGAGGTTCTCTTCCAATTAGTTTGTTGAATTCATCAGTTGAAATTACTATTACTGCATTAGGATTGTATTGACCGTAAGCAAGTTCTGGAGGAATTGAAACGGTTTTTTCATCTCCTACTTTCATTCCTATTACTGCATCATCAAATCCTTTAATCATTTGACCTGCTCCTGCCGTAAATTTCAACGGTTCATAAGTTGGTCTTAATTGTAATCCTGCTTTAGCTGCTTCGCTTTGAATACTAGTATCAAATACCGTTCCATTTTGAAGTTTTCCAATATAATCTACTGAAACTGTATCTCCGCTTTCTACTGTGTCTTTCAAATAACCACCCAAAAAAATAATTGCAATGCTACTGATTATAGCTACTATTACTAGACCCTTGATAAAATATTTTGACTTTAATTTTGAAGTTTTAGTTCCATCAATTTCTTTATGTTTCATACTAAATAACGACGTTTTCTGGTTTTAAATTACTTTTCTTAGTAATGTCTTTTAAAAATTTTCCAATCCCATTCCAATATTATAGTCATCTTCACTTACTACATACGATTGGTTTAATTCTTTGAGCATGTTTAATGGAAAGAATTTCCAGTCCATCCTGTTTCTTCTCCAAGCTACATATACTGGTAAGCCTGTAATCTTTTCCCATCCTCTGTAAATTTCAACTTTGTCCTTTTCTAAGTATAAATTGTTTTTTTCAATTGCCTTACATTCTATGGCCATTTTATTAGTAGTTCTTAATGCAATCAAGTCAGGTGAATAGCCGTCAACTCCGCTTTTTCCACTCCTGAGAACATAGTATCCTTTTTCTTCTAGAATGTGTTTTAATTCTCTTTCTCTTGATGCCCCTTTAACGTAAGATCCTTTTCCCAAATCAATTCACTTCTTCTCCCCATTCATTGAATTTTACTTGTTTTCTTGCTTTTTGCATCGTAAAATAACCGTAACCTAATCCGAAGAGAATTCCTCCGACGTGTGCGAAATGCCCTACTCCTGCAAACGATCCTGTTAATCCACTGTATAAATCATAGAGTAAGAAAAATAATCCTGCAATCCATAATTGCATTGGAAAGAAAAATACTAGTACTATTATGTTTGGTCTCATAACTACCAGTACTCCTATTAATGCCATTATAGCTCCAGAAGCTCCTAGTCCAGGTATTGTCGGATCGGTTCCTGGAAGTGGTAAATATGCTGCTGCAACGAATAATATTGAAGCTATAAGTCCTCCTATGAAAAATATTTTTAGGAATTCTTTTGTTCCTATAATACTTTCTAAATATGGTCCAAAACTGAATAGTGCTAATCCATTAAATAAAATATGCAACCAGCCTCCATGAATAAAAATTGAAGTTATTAGCGTCCAGGGTTCTTTTAGAATAGTAGCAGGAGTTAAAGCCAAGTGCTGATAAGTGAAAGTATGGGTTGAAACTGAAGGATCATCAGAAAAAAAGTTTGGATCTAAGGCTAGTTGCAGCAAGAATATTGCTATCATGGCATATAGTAGTTTCAAAGCAACTCCCATGATATTATTACTAAGTAAAACTCTTTAAACCTTAATTTTAGGTTTTTTGTTTAAATAGTTACAAAGAATTTTTATTTAAGTTCGTTTTAATTCTTTGAAATGACTGATGAGAAGAAATTAATTTTTGTTACAGGTGGAGTATTAAGTTCTCTTGGTAAGGGTCTTCTCGCTTCATCTATTTGTCATATCTTAAGAAACTCTGGTTTGAACGCTTATTGCATGAAAATTGATCCTTATTTGAATGTTGATGCCGGAACTTTGAATCCTCATGAGCATGGAGAAGTTTTTGTAACTCTTGATGGTCATGAAGGAGATTTAGATTTAGGTAACTACGAACGTTTTAGTGAAACAAATAGTGTTAGAGAGCAAAATTTGATGATGGGGGAAGTTTATTTTAGCGTCCTTTCAAAAGAAAGAAAAGGAGTTTTCCTAGGAAAAACTGTTCAATTAATTCCACATGTTACTAACGAAATTAAAGAAAGAATTGAAACGGCATTAGAAAAAACCAAAGCTGAAATTCTAGTATTAGAACTAGGTGGAACTGTTGGAGATATTGAATCTGAATTAGTCTTAGATGCTGCACGTCAGATGAAATATGAAGGCATTCATTCTTGTATTTTTATTCATTTGGCTTTAGTTCCTGTTATTATTACTGGTGAAGAAAAAACTAAACCAATGCAACATTCAGTTAAAACTTTATTATCTAAAGGTATTGTTCCAGATTTTATTATTGCACGTTCTTCAAAGCCTTTAGGAATTAAAAGCAAGGAAAAAATTGGTTTAATGTGCAGTGTTCCGAAAGATTTTATTTTTTCTAGTTATGATTTACCAAATGTTTATTTGCTTCCAAGTGTTCTGAAAGAACAAGGGTTTAATGACAAATTATTTAAAAAATTGGGTTACTCTAATTTAGAATTTAATGATTCTTGGGCAGATTTACTGTCTCAAAAATTAGGAAAGAAAGTTAAGATTGCTGTAGTTGGTAAGTATTCTGCTTCAGGAAAGGACGCTTACATGAGTGTTTTTGAAGCCTTGAAACATTCTGGCTATAATTTGAATGTTGATGTTAGTGCTGATTTACTTGATTCTGAAACTTTAGACATTAACTCATTAAAAGATTATGATGGTATTCTTGTTCCAGGAGGTTTTGGCTCCCGTGGAGTTGAAGGAATGATTAAAGCAATAAACTATGCTAGAATTAACAATAAGCCATTTTTAGGAATTTGTTATGGAATGCAACTGGCAGTAATTGAAGCTGCTAGAAGTTTAGGCTTGAAAAATGCTAATTCTACTGAAATTGATGAAAGCACTCCTTATCCTGTAATTGATTTGCTTCCCGAACAAAAAGACGTCACACAAAAAGGAGGTTCAATGCGTTTAGGTGGGAAAAAAATATTGTTAAAAGATAATACTGTGTTCATGGACTTATATGATTCAAAAGAAATAACAAAACGTTTCAGGCACAGATTTGAAATAAATCCTGATTTTACCAATCAATTATCTAAATTACTGGTTTTTTCTTCCACTGATGAAACTGGCAAGATTAACAAGTCAATTGAATTACAAGACAAATCTCATCCTTTTTTCATTGGAGTTCAATTTCATCCTGAATTTGATTCTAGATTAACTAATCCCGAACCCTTATTTTTTAATTTTATCAAAGCTGCTTCAAAATAATGTTCATCTATTTATTGGATCTCTAGCGAAGATAACATTTTCACAATATGTTTTATTATAATTAGATCGATATAAGTTGGCTATTGGAGCGTTACATGCTGCATAAAATGAATCGCTGATTGTTGAATCTTCACAACCGACTCTTGCACTTCTTTCACTCTTTAATGCTTCACATTGTTCTTTAGTAGTACACCTGTCAACAGTGTAATTTCCTTGATAGTCTGGAAACTTGGTTAGTGATCCATATATATTTTGTGAAACTAAATAATATTTTAATCCATTTTGATCCTTGCATCCAAAAACACTGCATAGTGGCGCAAATTGGCTTAATTGTTCTAAGTTACAGTCTCCTTTATGATCTACTGTTTGATCTGCTCCTGTAATGCAATTTAAATTGAATATGTAATTGAATGTATTACCTACAATAGCATCTGAAGTAGTGTAATTTGTACAATTTTGTAATGATGGACTTGTAATTAATTCGAAATAATATGGAATTCCATAAGGAGTTAGTAAGGTGTTTCTAAACTTAAGGAATAAGGTTGTTCTAGTACTAGTATTTGCTATGGTCTCTGAAGGAATTTCAGTATAACATTGGTCGGTACCGTCATTGTTTGGATTGCAAGTAAAGTTAGTGAAGTTTACTAGGTTAGTATAACCGCTTCTGTTGTATTCTCTTCTTTGGGAATACAAGAATGCTCCAGTATCGTAATAATAATTTAGGGACTGATTTTCAGGGTATAACTCATTTAATTTTTTAGGAGGTTTTCCATAATAGTTAAAACTAATTTTTGAATAGAATGTAGTATCTGGAGAAATCTGTAGAGAAACTGATCCTGTAGTATTGAATGTAATTCCATATCCTTGAACGGTTCCACTGACATTTTGAAAAGTACCTAAACTAAATATTAGTGATGGATTTGACATGCAGAAACCACTGTAACATTTCAAATCAGTATTGGAATTGAAATTAGTATTTTGATTTGGACCACAAGGTATTCCATCTGTTTTAGGAGTAAATCTAACATCTGATTGAGGATCGCTTACAATTGGATTACAAGTTTGGCATGTAAATTCACTTCTGTCTTGTCCTCTTGGAATTATTTGATCGTTTCCTACATTGCACCCTATTATTTCTCTGCCTTTAACACACCATACTCCTATTGAATTGTTATATCTTATGTTGTCTGCAATTGTTTCCTTAGAATCATTTTTACTTGCATCGCACATAGTACAGAGTCCAGTAAATTCTTGATCCTTATACAATTTTCCATTTATCATGCAGCCTCTTATTGCAATTCCATCTTGAGTGCAATAAGTTCCATTTCCAATTCTTCCTTGAGAATAAAGAGTTAGTTTTGTAGAATCGATTTGTGGATTACAGACATTACAGCCTGAATAATTTAATGCATCCATGAATTGATATTGCGAAATATTGTAAGTATTTATTGTGTTGTTTGATTTGTCTTTATAAGTTGCAGATGCTATTGGAAATCCGTTTAGTACTCCAAAACATCCATATCTTAGGTTTCTTTGATCATAGCTTGAATTGTAACAGAAATATTTAGTATTATTGTTGTAACCATATTTGTTTCCATTATAAATCAAGTAATCTGTAGAATTAGTTTCTCCATTATTTCTATAAAAGAAATTATATTTGTATTGATCTGTTCCATCTCCTAATTGTGCAAATGCACAATATTGGTCAGGTAAAGATGAATTGTACTTCAATAAAATGAATCCATTGTATTTTCCAGTTAAATTAACGTAATCGAATTGAGGTTGAAATACTTTCTGGTCTATTTTTTGTTTTGTTTTGAAAGTTAATTTTGGAGTAAAGGAATTATTATAATTTAAACAACGTTTGTCGTTACAAATTCTTGCCACGTTATATGGAAAACCTTGATAACAGAATAATGGAAAGTCAGAATAAATTCCTTGAATTGCTCCAGTTACTTCATCTCCATTATTTTTTCCAGCACAAACTGCATCTAATCCATAAATTGATTCTGAAGGTACTGTAAAGCTAGTATATTTTTCTAAGCCATTAGAATCACACGTTAAGCTGAACAAAACTTTTTCTCCCGCAGGATTCAATTTTAGCGTAATTACTAGTTGATCTTTAAATCCAGCATTAATTTTTTGGGTTTGACTTGTAACGACAACTTTGCAAGCATAAGTTTTAGAACTAGAATTTAAGTTTACAACTAAAGTGTAATTGTTTATCCCACTTTTTAGAGTTGTTATTTTTTGAGTTTTGTAAAATATTGAAATATCTTTGATTTGCAAATAATTATTTTCTGGAATTGGAGTCGGAGTTGCAACAACAGTTGCTGGTTTTACAAAAAATTTATTATACCCGTAATATCCGAGTGCTCCTACTGCTAATATTACAATTATTACCACTATTGTAGTGGTTATTTGGCTTTTCATCCTAATAATTCTCTTTCTTCTAAGATATTAAACTATTTTCATGGTTTCTGCTAAGCGTATTAATGTCCGGAAAATCCTCTTTTCATCGGGTTTTCCGAAACGGTTGGTGGGTTGGATTGAAGTAGCAATATTTAATTAGGTTTGCACTTCAATTCAGCATGAAAAAGACTCGTCTGCCTACTTGTTTTCTTTGTAAGAGTCCCTTGTCTACTAACTCAGTTAACTGTTGTGATGCAGCATTCTTTCCTTTGTAATTTAATTTTTTTCTAATTACTTCTGCATCTGCTTTTTCTTGTGTTTTTATTATGTTGATAATTTTTTCTTGTGTTTGAGTTAGTAATATTTTTGTAGGAGCGTTGACTTGTTTTTCTTCCACAGTTTTCACTTTGGCTCCAAGCAATTCTCTGATTACATCTTCCAGATCGTTGATCCTGTCTTCTAAACTCATTATTCTATCTAGTTTGACGTTTAGTTCTTTGAATAACAGGTTACTTCTGGCTCTCTCTTCTTGTAATTTTGACAATAATGCTCCTACTATAATTGGGTTTTTTACTTCTTCAGAAAACTTTTTGAATTCATCTGCAACGCTATCAAAATTAGTTTCGTTGCTTTCAATAATTTTTTCGTCTCCTTCAGTCAATTCTTTCAACCCAGTTTTTGCAAAGCCTTAAAAGCTTGTGATTCTTTCATTCTTCTGTCACGATGACATCACGAAATCATCATGATCTTATTATGATAGAATCATGATTGTATCATATTTAAATGTTTCGTGGAAGTTGGGGGTATTGGGTCGTTAATTCCACTATTATGTAACCTAACTTCCATAATTAGGATAAAATTAGCATTTTCCTAGTATTGTCTTTAACTCTTCTTTATTTTTGACAGTTTCTACTTTGATTTTTCCATTAATTACTAGAGTGGGAGTTTTTGTTACATTGTATTCTTTTATTAATGTTTTAATGCTTGAAAAATCGTAGTCTGTTGGAATTGCAAATACTCTTACCGTCGGACATTCTTGTCTTAATGCTGTCAAAACGTCTGCTTGAACTGAACAATCTGTACAGAGTGTTGTATCTGGGTAAAAGTAAAGAATTGTAGTATAATTTACGTTAGGGCATTTTTCAAGCAATTGAGAATGTTGAGAATAATATTGTAAATTCTGTAATATGAAACTTCTTTTAGTTTCTTGATATTGCGTTATAAGCGATGCTTTTTCATAGTCTCTTAGTTGATTAAATAACGGATATAATTTTTCCGTTTGTGCTTCAAGTTCAGTCATCATTATCTGACAATACGTTTTTTGGTCTCCAGTTTGAAGCAAAGATAATGTTATCTGAGAATCTAATTGAGTTTCTTCTAATTGTTTTATTTCATCAGTAACTTGAGTGTTCCTCGAATTTTCAATATAAAAAATAATTGATAGATTAGCTGCAAATATCAAGGCCGTTACAATAATTGCTTTTATTATTATGTTCATTTTTACCATTTGAGTTTTTTATTAAATCCTTCAAGTCTTATTGCATTCAAGTAAGCTACTGGAAGAAAAATTCCAATTAAAGTTCCATATAGTAGTATTGACCAAAAGTTTTTTAGTGTTACTTTGTAACTTCCAATTTTTATTGAAAAGTATATCATTATTACCATTAGAAGAAGAAAACTGAATATGAAGTACGTGGATGAGTCCACTATTGATAATTCCAGTGCTTTGCTTAAAACCATTGAAGAGTCTACTTTAAACAGCGTTATAGTAGTATTTATCGACGTGAGCAAGTAATTTAGGAACAAATAAATAGCTCTAACTAGTATTGCTACTCCCATGAATTCCACTATGAATGATAGTGGCATCATTATTTTTCCTAGGAACCCGTATTTCTTTTTAAATAATATTTCTCTATGTTTGAAAATATTGAATATTTTTCCACGACTCCATCTGGTTCTTTGTCTGAATAAATTATTTAATTTATTTGGAATGTATGTATAAACAATTGATTTTTCACTTCTTATAATGTTGTATCCTAATTTTCTTATTTTGATTCCAACATCCATGTCTTCTGTAATGTTGTTCTTATCAAAATAGTTTACTTGTCTTAATATTTTCTTTTTGTATAATGCAAATGGTCCTGGCGTAATGAATATTGAATCTTTATTGCCAAGAGCTTTACTCCAGAATCCAAAGTTTACTAGATATTCAACTTCTTGAATTTTTTCTAGTATTTTGTCATTATTTTTTACTCTAACTATTCCTACTACTGCTCCTATTTTTTCATTTGAAATCAATTTTACAGCATTTTCTATTGCTGTTTTTTCTACTATTGTATCCCCGTCTATAACGAGTATTAACTCTCCTTTAGATTGCTTTATTCCTTTATTCAAACTTGCTGCTTTTCCTAAGTTAATTTGATTATTTAAGACTTTTACGCGCTTATTTTTAATTTGTTTTAATAACTGTAAACTATCATCAGTGCTTCCATCGTTTATCACTATTATTTCAATTTTCTTGTAGGTTGCTTTTAGCAATTCTCCTATAGCTTCTACTGAATATTTGCCATCATTGTAGCATGGCATTATGATGCTTACTAATGGTTTGTAATCTGGATTTATTTGCGGATTTTCTTTCTTTTCAAAAAACATTAGAATTACTAGCACTGAAAAGAATATCATCAAGAAATTAGTTAGTAGGAAAAACATGCTGAACGGAATTACAAATATGCTAGCGTAGAATACTATTGCCGCTATTATTAGTAATGAAATTCTCCATTTTTGCATTTTAGTACGTTAGTATATCGAATTTTTTCATTTTAATTGCTCTGTTGAGGGCCACATGCAGAATGAGAGGACAAAAGTGTTATTTAAGTTGGAGTCAATGCTGCTGTCTTGCGTTAAAGTTTTACTATCAAAAATTCTGAAAGGAATGCTTACTACATATAGTTGAGTCGTATAATTTTTCAAATCGTCACAAGTTCTAATCAAAGTATTGGGTATAGTCATGTTAATTGAATTTGTCACAATGCTATTATTGTCATCAGATTGGTTTACAAGCGGATAACTCCCTGATGGAAGAAGTTTTTGAGTTGCGTACGCATAATCTGGACTTTGAACGCTTCTCGGAATTTGTATTTGTAAGAAATATTTTAGCCCCGCACTTTCAAACGGTTTCATAAATTCGTATAATGCGCATCTTAATGCGGTTTTTCCTGGAGCGGATATTCCTGGATTTCCTCCTAGAGAATATTTATTATCTAATACTGCGTCAGTCAAGTCTCTTTTTACTAGGTCTGAAAGTAAAGTATTATTAAAATCTGCCAAAGATTGACAATTCATTCCATAATATGGATCAGTAATCCCTATTCTGGGATTAGTTTCATCTCCAAATTTTATTTGACTCAATTGTCCTACATCTAAATAGTAAATGCTTTTCATTAAAGCTGAGATATAATTTAAATTATAATATGTATTCAAAACTTCTGTTTGAGCCGTTCCATATTGTGAAGCAAATACAAACATCATCGTAATGCTTACAGTGACTACAAGAAGAAAGAATATTCCGTCAAAAACTCCACTTTGTGCTTTCATTTATTTCACTTTATAGGGTATAATGCAATGTTTAATTTTCCTACTCCTTTTACTGATTCATCATTTCTTTCAGAGCAATCTACTGCTACGGGGTAAGTTGCAAAAACTCCCGTTGAAGCATTTTCTGCAATACTAAAGTATGTTGGATTGTTTCCAAGATCTTCTGTCAAGCATACTAAATCTTTTGTTGAATCTATGACCGTATAATTTTTTAAGTAACTTACTCCCGTACCACATCCTTTCTGTAATCTTACAAAAATATTATATCCTCTATCGGAAGCATAATTTTTCACTTGATCGCATAATGTCTCAAAAGTCTGATTGCTAATGTATCCACTTTGAAGCATTAAGTCGCTGATACTCAAAATGCTTTTTCTTAATTCAATGAAACTGTTTATGCTTGAAATTTCGTTTGATAAAAATGCGATGCTTGAAATTAAAATCAATATTCCCGTCACTAGTGGAAAAATGCTTGGAATGTCATCTCCTAGTGGTCCTATGAAACTTCCTTTAACTTTAGACATGCGTTTCTCATTAGGTTTTTATAATTTAAATTAAAAGTCCTTATTCTGGTTCTGTTGCTCCTGGATTTTGCTGGCATATGTCGTTTATTGTTGTTGATGGAAATCCAGGCACATACGCGTAAGGATCATTACTTATATCATTTAATTTCAAACAACTTTGTACATCTTTCCAGCAGTTATCCATTATGAAAAATTTAGAACCCAGTGGGAAAAGTGGCGATGCTTTGTTAGTGCATTTAATGAATATCAAATAAGTGCTAGGATGAATATTGAGTTCTCTGAATGATGGAAAAATTCGGATTTTTTTCAAGTAACGACTAAGTGTGCTAGTCATTTTACTAGTATCGTACAAAAGATTGTCTACAGTGTAATATCCTGTGCCGTTAATATATGTTGGATCATCATCCGCAGTATCAAAAGTTTGTGGTAGTGTTACGAAATTGGTAAAACTAATTGTTCTGGATGCACTGCATCCCCCTTCTGTTGAAACTTTAACATTAATTCTTCCATTGTAATTGACATATTGAGGATTTCCTGGAAATTGTTGGCCACCTATAGGATAAGTAAGTAAATCCGGAATGAAATTAACATCAATAGTATATTTTTGAAGTGAACTCCCACCAACACTTAAAGCTGGTTCTAACGTAAAAATTCTTTTTTCATCTTCTAAAGGCGAATTTATTATTTGATTCATTACATCCGTTATTTGACTTGCTAAAACATCAGCCTGCGAAGAACAGAAACTTTTTTCCCATAAGCTTGTTCCTGCAACTACTATTGCAAATAATGCTATGATAAAAAATATCATTGATGTTTTGCTTAGAATCCATAACGCCATTTGGCTTTTCATTATAAAACCTTAATTAATTTGAGAAGCATCTTTAGCGCAAATGTTAATGTTTCCTCCAATGTTACTTCCTACTACGCTAGCTTCTTTTTGTAGGGTTATTTGCCAAGTAGTAGATTCTGAAGAAGTGTTTCCTAAAGTTTCAACAGTTCCATAATACTTGTTGCCGCTAGAATCTGTTAACGGATCATTAGGTTGAATGCTATTATCTCCTGCAATTTTTATGTCATTGCTTAATTTAGTGCAACCTTGACTAACATCTCCTTGTGTTATTCCAATGTCGGCACTTAAGTCCATACATTGAACCGCATCGTCCAAAACAAATTGAGTTTTAGGACCTCCTAAAGTTCCTTGAACGTATAATGGTTCTATTTTCCAGCATCCTCCGTACCTGCCTTTACAGCTTGTACAATATTCTGGTTCTGTGTATCT
>CABMDW010000030.1 GCA_902385045.1 uncultured archaeon
AGCAATTCCGCTAACGTCTGCAGCTAATGTACTTGTTTGACTTGCTGGAGTAGCGTGCGGTACTAGGGTTACACTCGTATCTTCACTCATTTTCTTGATGAAAACTAATCCTGCTAAACTGAATCCAATTAAGATTGCAGTAGTCAAATCAAGGAAAACAGTTGAACCAATTGTGATAATTAATACTAGCAAGTCACTCTTGCTTTCTTTCATGAAAACTTTAATGTCTTCAAGAGAAATCAAATGTAATGCAGTGTAAATCAAGATTCCTGCTAAAACTGTCAAAGGAATTTGTTTTGCTAAAGGAGCTAGTAATAATAAAATTAATAGAAGAACTATTGAATGAGTTATTGCAGACATTCTAGTTTTGGCTCCATTCTTTACGTTAGTAGCACTCCTGACTATTACTCCAGTTGCAGGAATGCCTCTAAAGAAAGGAAGAACCGTATTAGCAATTCCCTGTCCAACTAATTCTTTACTAGAACTGTGTTTTGTTCCAGTCATTCCATCTAAAGCAACTGCTGATAATAAACTTTCGATACTAGCAAGTAAAGCAATTGCAATAGCTGAAGGGAAAACGTTTTTGATCAAACCTAAATTCAAGTCAATCAAATGAAACCCAGGCAATTGTGAAGGAACATTTCCAACATTAGGCAAATTCCAAGATAAGCTGACTGCAAAAATTGTTGCTAAGACAAGTGCAACGAAGCTAGCAGGAATTTTCTTTGAAATCTTAGGAATAAGAAAAATTACTATAAGAGTTCCTAAACCTAAACCTAAAGTTGCGAGACTTAATTGAGATAAATTCGAGAAGAAACTAATTAATTTTGTTATTATGCCGTCTCCAGTTAATGGAATTCCAGTAATATTTCCTAATTGACCGATTATAATTAGAATTCCAATTCCAGTAGTAAAACCAGTGATAACTGTGTAAGGAATGAATTTAACTACTCGACCTATTCCGGTTAAGCCCATGATTATCTGAATTAAACCAGCAAGGAATCCAGCTACTAGTAATCCTTCAAAACCAAACTTCAAGACTACACTGTAAAGCAAGACTGTCATTGCAGCTGCAGGTCCAGCAACCCCTAATTCAGTACCTCCAAAAATTGCTACTAGGATTCCAGCAATAATTGAAGTGTAAATTCCGTAAACAGGGTCAACTCCAGATGCAATAGATAATGCTAAACATAACGGCAAAGCTACTATTCCCGTAATCAAACCTGCAGGTAAATCATTTTTCAAGTGTTTGAAAGTCAGTTTTGCAGGCTTGAACAAATCTAAAGTCTTCATAATGGGTAATACCTCAGAATAAGCAATCATTCAAAAAAATAAATTGCGTAAAACCAGTAATTAAGCGATACAGACTTTTTAAATTAGTGGCCTAAAATCACAAAGGTTTTTAAAATTAGTGTTTAATTTAACCAATAAATTCAAACCTTGGCTTTTCAACTCCGTTTACAATTACTTTTTCAGTAAACATTTCTAAAGGTCTAACCCAAAGACTTCCTTTATCGTATAATGCTTTGTAAACAACCAGTTTTTCTTGAGTTTCACTATGTTTCGCTACTCCAATAACTTCGTACTCACCGCCCTTATAATGACGATATTTGCCTAATTTGAGTTCCATGTTACTTATTATTTACAAACTTAAGATAAACTTGTTTGTTGTAATACTTTCAGTGATTTTATGGAAATTCAAGGTAAAATTGTAATAGTTACTGGAGCATCATCAGGAATTGGATTAGCTACTGCTAAACTTTTAGGACAGAACGGAGCTAAAGTTGCATTAGTAGCTAGATCTAAAGAAGAACTAGAACAAATATCTGAAGAAATACCTGACTCGCTAATAATTGTTGCAGACATGACTATAGAGTCAGATATAAAAAAAATGATTCAAGAAACAAAAAATCATTATGGAAGAATTGACATTCTGATAAACAATGCAGGTCAAGGATATTATGCGCCAATAGAAAAAATAAATATTGAAAAATATCATCAAATAATTGAATTGAATTTAATAGGTCCATTGATTGCAATGCAAGAAGTAATTCCCATAATGAAAAGCCAAGGAAGTGGGACAATTATCAATATTAGTTCGGGAACAGCTTTGATGTATCTTCCAAATATGGCGGCGTATTCTTCATCAAAGAGAGCTTTAGCAGGAATGACTTTAACAGCAAGGGAAGAATTGAAAATAGATAATATTGTTGTAAGTGTTGTTTATCCTTATATTACAAATACTAATTTCGGAAAAAATGCATTAAGAGAATCAGTTGTTAACATGACACAAAGAGAAGTTCCTCAAGGAGATGCACCTGAATTAGTAGCACAAAAAATATTAGAAGGAATTCAAACAGGAGAAGCAGAAATATTTCTAAGAGAATGGAATAAAAAACAATAATGCAGGGGAAGGGATTTGAACCCTCGAAGAGGCAACCTCACGGGATCGCCTAAAAACTAGCGTTTTCCTTAAGTCCCGCCCATTTGACCAGGCTCTGGCACCCCTGCTTGGGAGTGAAAAAATAAAAAACATTAAAGATTTTACTTGCTTGTCTTTACGTCTTTCTTCTTTGCTCTTTTTGGTCTTAAATTCCTGTAATCGCATTTTCTACATTTTTCTGCGTTAGGACTATTTCTTGCCTTGCATTTCTTGCAAATCCAAGTTTTTAAGAGAGCTTTATCAGCAATTGGAAACTTACCCATAATTATAACCTTTTTTCTAGTTCTTTAGTTAATTAATATGACGTGCCGCTTATTTATTTGCTTTCTAAAAGGGTTTTCAAGTTAATTTTAATAAGTATTATCTACAGAATTACTTATTCACTTTAGAGTGTATTGTGCCCCTATAGCTCAGCGGTAGAGCGTTTGCATGGTAAGCAAAAGGTCGTGAGTTCAATTCTCGCTGGTGGCTTCTTTTTATAATTCGAATTCTTTCCCTAGTGTTGTATCATAAGCTTCGTAGCAATAATCATTTAGTTCTTGTGCAAATGTAGTGCAACTTGTGTCGTCTCCATGCATGCAGAATACTTTTTGTGGGTTTGCTTTTTTGATTGCTTGCATTAATTCTGATTTACTTGGGTGTGCTGAGAATTCATATTGTTCGAATGGAAAGTTTACTTTGACTACTTTTCCGTCTAATAATAATTCTTTTTCTTCTAGTATTCTTCTTCCGTTTGTTTCTTCTGCTTGGAATCCGGTCATGAACAGTTTTCCTTTGCCTTGTTCTCTCATTTGTTTAATGAATTCTAGTACTGGGCCTCCGTCAAGCATTCCTGCAGTACAGATTACTAATTTGTTTTGTTTTACCACGATCTTCCTAAATCTTCTGTTAGTAATTGGTTCTACTGTTTCCATGCACTTTTCAAAGAATTTTTGATCTTTAATGTAGCCTGGATATTCTAATAATATGTCATTAATTTTTCCTCCCATTCCGTCTACAATTATTTCTTGTTCAATTCCTCCTAGTCTTAGAATTTGAATCAATTCTTGGGTTCTTCCCGTCGCAAATGCGGCTATAATTGCTGGTCCTTTAGTTAAGGCTTCTTTTATTGAGTCCACAAATTTCTTTTCTAATTGATTTCTATCTGGCTGTTCTTTTGTAGCATAAGTTGATTCTGTTATCATTACTTCAACATTATTTGGAACTATTGCTCCTTCATGTAATCTTGTTTCAACCATTTTGAAGTCTCCAGTGTAGAATACTTTCTTTTCTCCTTGAAACATTATTCCGGCGCTTCCTGGAATGTGACCCGCATCTAAAAATGCAAAGCTTGAACCATTTTTGAAAACATGTTCTTTTTGATATCTCATAGTCTTAATTTTTCCTAATGCTTTGGTAATTTCTTTTTCTCCGTAGTGACTTTTAATGTTTCTTTTTATCGCAACTTTTTCACTGTCTGCTAGTAATAATTCTGTTATTGGTAGTGAAATGTCAGTCATGTATAATGGTCGTTGTCTTGCATTTCCAACTGGAATTGCTCCTGTATGATCTAAATGTGCGTGACTGATAATCATTTCATCAAAAGCGTTTTGATCTAGTGTAGGAAATTCTTGTTCTCCGTGTACTTTTAAGCCGCAATCCATTACTACGTTTAATCCTTTTTCTTGTAGCATTACTGAGCTTCTTCCTACTTCTCTGCATGCTCCTAAAAACTTTAATTTTGTCATTAATATTCAACTCTATTGTTATTTTAAAAATGGGAGTTACTTGGTTTGAAGAGGCTTGCGTTTAAAATTCAAACATAATCCCTCCCCCATGTATCCACCGAACATGCACTTTCTAATTTAAGGTTGCTCAGTTCCCCGCCTGGCCTGATTCACTAAAAAAAGCATAGCGATGGGCACGAGTTCGACGGAATCCACATCTGAACTTTAAGCGTAGTTTCAACTCCTAGCCAAGTTTTGAGTCCAGCCATGAAGAGGATTTGCTGAACCTTCGAATTGCTTCAAAGGAAAGGGACCTCTAACCCCCCGACTACTCCCGTTAATTATTTGTTTTTAAAATAACTTAAAAGCTTGTTTTCAATGAGAACTTAAAGTTTTGATGTTCTCTTGAATTTTATAGTTGGTTCTTTGTTTTCTTCTCGAATAAAGTGTTTTGAATCTGTATTAACAGTTCCTTTGTTGCTATACACTTGAAATCTTTCTTGTGATGTTTTAAGTCTTAATGATAATGCAAGAACGAAAACGATTAATGCAATCAGTTGAAAAACATGATAGTAAATTTCCCAATTTAGTGCAGAAATATTCGAAATTGCCTGAATTAATTCATTTAAAGCATACATTTCAATTCCCAAATAAAATAATAGTGACAAATTGGAATCTTTTCTGACTTTTTCGTCATGAAACATGCTTTTGATTCTTTGTAATGTTATCGAATAAGTTACACTATAAATTAAGACAATACAACCAGTAATTATGATTCCAATATCTAATAGTGTTTGAAGAAAATTTTGGTCCATTCTAAATCAACTTAGTTTTTCAAACTATAAAAAGCCTTTTAGTAATCTATTTCTTAATCTAATTTGAAGTAGAATGGTTCAAGATAAACTTGTTTTAAAAGAAGGAGAATGGTTTGAACGTTATTGTGAAAAACTTTTCATGTCCTGTGGTTTTAAAACTAAAAGAGATCCCCATGCTTATGTTGAAGTGAAAGGAGTAACTCATAAGTTTGATGTTATCGCTACTTTAAATGGGAAAACTGTTTTTGTTGAATGCAAAGACATTCAAGATTCTCCAAAGCAAGCTATTGACGCTTTCGTAGGAAAACTCAAGGACGTTGATGGTTGTTTTGACTCGGCAGTATTCATGATAGCTCAAACTTTTAACGGAGATGATTATGCTGAATATCGTGATTACGCCCACAGACACGGAGTTTTATTTTTCAATGCAGACGAATTAGAAGAATTATGGACTAAAGTTTTAAAATTTGATTCAAAAGAAGATTTAAAAAAGTTTGCTGAAAAAACTTTTGCCCCTGAAAAACACAAAAGCTTCTTCAAATGGTTATGGAAACACATCTAAATATTCACTAATTTCAATTATTATTCATGCAGAAACTTTCAAACGTAGAATTACATTTTATTGCAAAAGAATTGCAATGCCTAGTTAAAAGTCGATTAATTAAAGTTTATTGCACTGGAGAACGACAATACCGTTTCAAATTCAAAAAAGAAGGTTTAGAATATTCCCTTCAAGTAGTAATGCCTCAAGGAATGTATTTATCACATTATACTGAAGAGGGAATTGAAAACGATTTTGTTAAAGCTCTTAGAAAACGAATTTCAAACTGGATTGTAGATAGCGTCACTCAATTCAATTCTGATAGAGTAATAATAATTGAACTTGGAAGAAATAAATTATATTTTGATTTTATTGGAAAAGGAAACATTCTTTTACTGAATAATAACATTATTGAATTACTTGAATCTGAAGATGAAAAGAGGAAACTTGAGAAAGGAATGATTTATTCTGTTCCTGAAGTTACTAAGAAAGATTTTGATGAGTTTAATAAAGTAGAAACGATTTTTGACTTGAATTTACCTAAGAGATTACAAGAATCTTTGTCTAATGCTAGTAATTGGAAGACTCTTTTACAGAATTTGCTGAACAAACCGGCTATTAGCATTGTTAAAGATCAAGTAGTCGCTTCTTTTGAAGGCCCAAGTGATTTTAATTCTTTAAGCGAAGCCTTGGACTCAATTAATCGGCCAGAAGTTGTTTTAAAGAAAAACCCTAATTATGTTAAATTAATTAAAAGACTTGAAGAACAGGAAGGTTCTTTGAAGAAAACAATGGAAAAACTAGTTAAAACTAAAGAATATGCTGAATTTCTTAATCGAAATAAGTGGTTACTACAAGAAAAGATTAAAAATAAAGAATACAAGGAAAATGACAACGAAATACTAATTGAATTAGACTAAATTACTCCGTCATTTGTCGTCTGTCTACTACCATAACGTCTTTAACGTCTAAGACAGAACTGTAAGGGATTGTAACCATTCCAGCTCCTTCTTTCTTCATTCTCAAAGCGAGTGAAGAGTCAGGATTAGGTTCTACTAGAACGCTTTCAAGTTTCCCACTTACTTCATTTAAGTATAAGTCTACTACTCTTCCTAATTCTTCTCCGTCAGTAGTAATAATTCTTTTTCCAGCTAATTGCTTTGCGACAGCGTATTTGACCATATTCTCAATCACCAATTAAAAACAATGAATTTAACTCGTTATTCGAGTTCTGTATTATTTACCTCAATTGAACTTTTAAACCCTTCCCCCACTTTAAAAGCCCTCTGAAACTAGTTTTTAAAGCTTAATTGTTTTATTTAATTTAAGTTAATTGAGGGTGTATTTTAATGAAAATTGCTGAAGAAGTATCAAAATTGATTCAATCACTAAAAAGTGCAGGTTTTAATCCTGCAGATGCAGTATTTGAAGGAGCTATTAGCGTAAAAGAAGATACTACATTAGCTTTCGTTGATAAAATGAATGAAGCTCAAATGGTTTCCGGAAGCATTAAAGTCATTTACACTATTGGAGATGACGAACAAATTAGAGTAATAGAAATTCCAGTAGGACAACAACAGGATCAAGAAGAAGGAAAATAGTTTTATTTTAGAAATTGTTTTTCACATTCACTTATTTCCGGAATGCTTAATTCGTAGACTTTTTTGTCTAGAAATTCTTTTTTAATTTTATTTATTTTTTCTTCCATTTTTACTTTATCTAGTTTAAATTCATGCCTTGAATGTCTTAATGCGTTTTTCACTGTTTGTTTTTTGTGATTGAATAAACTTCTAACGAATATTTCATTCAACTTAATTTTCTTTTTTAATGGTTCTAAAACTAGTATTGCAGAATCTACTTTTGGTTGCGGTGTAAATTTTTCTTTTGGAATAAATCCAATTATTTCAGGAATGCATTGAGTCTTTAAGAGTACTGTTAGTCTTGAATATTCTTTGCTTCCTGGTTCGCTTAGAATTCTTTCAGCATATTCTTTTTGTACGACTAAAACCGCTTTCTCAAATCCTGTTTCAAGTAATTTCAGCATAATTTGAGTAGTAATGTGATATGGAATTGCCCCTATTATCAATTGTTTTTTAGGTAATTTGTATTCTAAGAAGTCTTCGTGAATTAGTTCTAGTTTTTTTTCTTCAATTTCTTTTGTAAATTTGATTCTTAAGATTTCAAGCATTCTTTCGTCTGTTTCAACTGCAATTACCTTAGTAAAATTTTCAATTAAGTATTTAGTTAAAGCACCTTTTCCTGGTCCTATTTCATAAACAAGTTTTC
>CABMDW010000031.1 GCA_902385045.1 uncultured archaeon
ATTTTTGGTTCCTTCCATGAAAAGTACTTGTAAATGTAAGCTTGTTTTAAAGAATTTATTTCATGATCTTTTCCTCTAATTACTAGGTTAATGTTCATTTCATGATCATCAATTGTAGCCGAAAAATTATATAATGGCCAAGCAGAATATTTGGTTCCTTGTTTGGGATGTTCAGCGTGAACCATTCTAAATGCCGGAAAATCTCTTAATGATGGATTCGAATGTTGTAAATCTGTTTTTATTCTTAGTATTGCTTCTCCATCTTCGTATCCGCCATCAACCATTTTAACCCACATGAGATTTTGTTCTTCTACTGGCATACTCCTGTATTTAGATTCAATTCCCTTTTCCCTATTTTCTTTTAATTCATCTTGAGTTTCAAGTGAAACATAGGCTAATCCTTTGAGAACTAATTGTTGGGCATAGTAATAGTAAATTCCCATTCTGTCGCTTTGAATAAATGTTTTAGTTGGTTTACATCCGAGCCATTCTAAATCTTCAGGAATCCATTTATACGCTTCTAGCATTGGAATTTTTATTTTAGAATCAGTATCTTCAAGCCGCAGAATAAAGTCTCCACCAGAATTTTTAGCATATTCTGAATTTATTATTGCGGGCCTCGCATGTCCGATATGCAATGGAGCATTAGGGTTTGGAGCGAAACGAGTATTAATTTTTCCAGATATTCCAACGTCAGGTAATCCTTCTCTTTGCTTCTTTTCTTCAAAAACATAATTCTTTAATTCTCCTGCAATTTCTTCATGAGTCAATTTAGTTACTCTGGTGCATTCTTCTTGAATTAAAGTCATTGTTCCTTTGTAATCTTTTTTACATTCAGGAAATTCATTAATTATTTTTCCAATTACATTAGAAGGTAGTGCCGTCCCGTAATCATAAGCATTTTTCAGGACATGTTTTCTAATAACTTCTTTTAATTCCATTAAGTTGTACCTTAGAATTTAGTGTTTTAACAGTAAAATGTCTTTTCATTTTAATAAATTGCTTTTTATGTTAGTTTCGTTCTACTTTGAATTATGCAATGCCATGTTTGTTCTTTTTCTAATTCAGGAATTAGTTTTAATCATTGGGAATTGGGTGTTAATGTAAATCAACATTATCTGGGCAGATGTGTTTTACGTTTGAAAAGACATTGTCCTTCTCTAAGTCAGTTGACTAGCGAAGAATGGACGGAGTTTGAAGAATTAGTTCCTAAGATTGAAACTTCTTTGAAGAAGAGTTTTGATTGTGTTTTAGTAAATTGGTCATGTTCAATGAATCGCGGTTTTAAAAGAAAACCCTATAATCCTCATGTTCACTGGCATATTATTCCAAGATATGATAAACAGGTTAATTTCAAGAGAACTTTTTACAAGGATTCAGAATTTGGAAGCGTAGCTGATTTTACTAAAGAACGATTAGTTGATGAAAATTTGAGAGTAGAGATAGAGAAAATTATTTCTGCTAATTTAATTTAAACTTTCCAAATGGTTTCTTCTGTTGCTTCACTTCTTGCTAAAACAAATAAGTAATCAGATAATCTATTTATGTATTTGATTATTTCAGGATTTACTGGAGTTTCTTGATTTAATGTTACAATGCTTCTTTCTGCTCTCCTGCAAATAGTTCTGGTGATGTGAATTATTGATGCGTTTTCCCCCCCTGCTGGTAGTATGAAATTCTTTAATGGTTGAAGGTTTTTTTCTAGAATGTCAATTTCTTCTTCAATTTTTGAAGTCATTTCTTTAGTAATCCAAATTTTGTTTGGATTGGCTAATTCTGTTCCAACACAGAACAATTGATTTTGAATTGTTTCTAGAAACGGATATTTTGAATTAGTCTTGCTTCGTATTAATCCAATCCAAGAGTTTACTTCATCAATGCTTCCATAGGCTTCAATTCGTTTTGAGTTTTTCTGAGTTCTTTCTGCAGTGCCTAGGCCAGTGGTTCCGTCATCTCCAGTTCTAGTGTAAATTTTAGCCATAAGTAATTCTGTTTATTGGATTTAAAATTAGTTTATTCTAAAAAAAGAAAATAAGTGCTACGATTCAATTTGAATCGTAGCCTGTTTAAAAAGTTTAAGATGCTTGCACTCCTGCAGCTTGTAGTTTGGCCTTTAGTTCAGTCCAAGATCCACTTGATTGTACGTTGTTTACGTAAAACGTTGGAGTTCCTTGTACTCCTGCACTAGTGAATCCATTTTGATTCATTTGGCTTAAAGTTTGACCATAGCTACAGTCACTAGCGTGTTCTACAGTACAACTACCAAAACACTTTGTGAACGCTGCTTGATCTAAACCAGCTACGTTTTTAGCTATTATGCTTAGATTTGCTGCACTGTATTTGCCACTATCTTCTTGAGGAGTTTGTGCATTGAAGATTGCATCATGCATTTCAATGAATTTTCCTTGTTCTCCTGCACAGAATGCTGCTTGTGCTGCAGTAACTGATTCATTGCCTAAAAATGCTAGGGTTGCGAATACGAATTTAACATCACCAGATTTTTCTAATGCTCTTACTTTTTGTTCTGAACCTATTAAGTCAGCATATTGTGCTGCATAATTCTTTCCGTAAGCCATTCCACAGTATGGGCATTGAAAGTCATAGAATTCTGTTACAGTTACTTTTGCATTACTAGATCCTTCTGATGGATATAATTTAGCGTCACTTGTAAAGCTCAAGTCAGCTGTTTTTGCTGCTGCTTGTGCAGTAGCTTGTGCTTGTCCAGTTGTTCCAGTATTTGCGGCTGGTGCTGCGGCATTTATTTGAATTTTATCTACACTATCTCTTAGATTAGATAATCCTCCATTGATTGTACTAGCATTCCAGTATAGTGCTAAACTGATTATTAGCGCTGAAATGATTATAGCCCAAGGAGTAAAACCTTTAATTGTTTCATGTTCCATTTTCCAACTCACCAATTGTATAACTATTTTCTTTCTATAGTTGTATGAACGATTAGTTTTTCATTGATTAAAAGACTTTTCTTTAATCTTCTTCTGAGTTTTTCTCTAGGTTTTGTCCACTTGTTATTCTAGCTTGTACAATTATTTCGTGAAGCATTGAATAGGCTTTTGCAGCTTGATTGTCCATTATTAGAAAACTTAATCCCCCGTAAGTTGAAAAAATGCATTTAATGTTTATTTTATTTTCTGCAATTAGTGAACTTGTTGTTGATAGTATTTCTGGATTTTCGAGAGCCCCTTCAGGAATGTTCAAAGTAATCAAACTCAAGTCTTTATTGTGAGATATTAGTGATCCCGGTTCTTCTTCAATAATTTTTTTTATTCTCTCTGTAAATTTTGCATTAGTTATTATCGTCATTTCATCAGATCTTTGAATTATGTATCTTCTTTCTCCTGTGCCCCAATTTATTTTCATTTCTTTAATTATTTTGTGATATATTTCTTCACTTCTTTTGGTATTGTATTGTACCATTCCTGTTCTAACAAGTAATGAACAGTTTGCTAAAATTGTCGAAATGTCATTTTCATTAGTATTTTTTTGTTTTGTAAGACAATAACGTCTTACGGCCATTATGAGACTGTCATCACCAACTTTTACTCCTAATTCTTGTTCTACTATTGGTTTTATTTCTCTGGCTAATGCTGAATAGTTTAGCAAACCTCTTTTTATTGAAGTGTGTAAGTAAGTCATTTTATCTATTATTTTTGAAACAGTATTGGATACATTACTCATTAAATTGTCAATCCTTTGAATTATTGTCAGATTTTATTATGATATATATAAATTACAAAGATTTTTAAAGGTTTGTAGATAACTAGGTTTGGGTGGAGAGAAAAGGAATTGGTATGAAAAAAGGTTGAGGCAGTGGCGTGGTGAAAGTTGGTGGAGAATAAAACCTTGTGGCGGTTAAGCCGTTGTTAAAAGTGTTGTCATTTCTTGGATTGACGTTCCCATGCCATTAGACTCTTTTAGTCTGTTAGAATTCCTTTAGAGTGACATGCGGTATTCTGGTTTTTTGTACGGTAAGGAAAAAGAAAAATCAAATGAAACGAAAAAAACGTTTGATACAAATTATTATTATTGGATTGGCCTTGCTGTTTTATTGTTTCTTATTGGGTTGTGGTATCTTGCCTTGATTTTATTGGCGTTAGTATTAGTTTTGGCTAAAATTAATCCTAAACCTAGAGAAATGCCTA
This sequence comes from uncultured archaeon, assembly GCA_902385045.1. GTDB lineage: Archaea > Micrarchaeota > Micrarchaeia > Norongarragalinales > CABMDW01 > CABMDW01. The sequence continues at coordinate 4,161 of CABMDW010000031.1, forward strand.
TTTGATTCTATTTATTCATCTTCTTCTTTTTCTATGAAATAGATTATGGCTACTAGTATTAGGAAAGATATTGCTACGCCTATGTATGTTCCTTCTGGTGCTTGGAATGAACTTATTAAAACTGTTAAAGCTCCAGATGCAAATAATCCGTATTTAGTTGGAACACTTACTTCAACAAATACTGCTAGTATGACTGTTAATAATGCAATAATTAATCCTGTAATAAATCTTTTTTGTCTTACATCATTCATTTGAGCATTATATTGGTCGAAGCATTGCTGTTGTTTTTGATTCATGGCATTGATATCTGCTTGACTGGTGTTTTTATCTGGAGTAATTGCCGGAGTGTTACATTGATTGTCCGATATGCTTGGGTATAATGTTGTAATAAATAGTTGAGAAAATGCAATAAACGCTATAATAATACATATTGCAAGTCCAAAAGAGCGTAAGTCTAGTTTCATTATTCTAACCTTTTATTTTCTGAAGTTTTAGATATTACTACTAATAGATTTATATTAAGGTTTATACCTTGTTTGTTTGATTTAATAGTTATTTTAGGTGATTTGGTTTGTTCATTTCTTTTGGTTTAAATGGGACTCTTGTTGATAGTCTTTCTTTGAAAAAAATTTGGAATGAAGAACTTCCTAGTTTTTACTCTAAAAAAAATTCTGTAGATTTAGAGGAGGCAAAGAAAATAGTTTTTTCACAATACTATACTGCCAGATTTGTAGAAGGAGACATCGAAAGTAGTTGGGACAATTTAGATTATTGGCTTGAGAGATTGGGTTTAGCTTCATTTAAGAAAGATATTGAAACAAATTCTCAAAAGTTTTTTAGAATTTATCCTGAAGTAAAAGATGCTTTACAACTTTTGAAAGAAAAGAATTCTTTAATTTTAATGACTGGAGTAAATCCAGAGTTGATTGAATTAGAATTGCGTTCTACTGGTTTAGTTAATGTTTTTGATCAGGTTTTTTCAAGTCAGGAAATTTCTAATAGTGCAAAACAACCACGTACTTTTACGAAGCTTTTGGAAATATTAGATTGTTCTACTGACGAATTATTTCATGTTGGAAGCAATTACGAAAGAGACTATCTGTTTCCTTCAAGTGTTGGAATTGTTTCTTATTTGATGGATAGAGGTAATCATTACAAGGAACACAACGAATTCAAAGTAATTAATTTGAATGACTTCATAGAGAAAACTAGACTAGCTTGAAGAACTCCTTTTTAAATGTCTAGTGGATAATTTTTTAGATTATCATGACTGACGAAGAATCATGTCCGAATTGCGGTAGGAATAGTTTAGATATTGATGCTCAAAATTCGGTTGTTTATTGTAAGAATTGCGGATTCGCGGCTAGAGTAAATCCTCAGACTGGAGAAGTTACCACCTTAAATCCGGGCTCTCAAGGAGGTGGAAGCCCTGCAGTTTATAATTCGTCAACTGGATCTTCGTCTGAAGGTCATAGCATTTTAGGTCTTGATCCTCTGATTTTCTTTTTATTGGGAATTACTGCAGTTTTAAGTTTGATGGCTATAAACGTTATAACTGATCCTATAATTGGTTCGTTGTTTATTGCAATAATCGTAGTTGTTTGGTGGATTAAAAAATAATTTACTGTTGTTCAACTTCTTCTTGTTTTGGTTTCAATCCATTGTAAATAAAGTATATTACGATTATTACTACTATTATTCCGATTATTAGCGGCCAATTGTTAGTGGGTTGAGGTTGAATTACTTGTGCTGCAGAACATGTTTTGAATGAATCTAACTTCAAGCTTAAAGTAGTCATTTCATTGTTTAATTTATCGTATTCGCTTCTCATTGTGCTTACTAGAGGTGTTTGTAATACCTTTGAACTTTCATCCAATGATTTTAATGCAGTAGAAAGACTATCGTCATAAGTTTGTTTTAGACCACAACCGTAGGCAGTATTCTTGTATTGTTGTAGTTCTGAGATTGTGGCTCCAAAACTTATTTCTAAGTCATTCAAATCTTTTTTGATTCTTATAAAATCATAATTGTCTACTGCTCCGGAAGCCCATGCATTTATTTTCTTTTCATCAGAGTAGTCAGCTAAAACGGGGGACATTCTTTGACTTAAGATTGTAAGACTTTTTAGACTGTCTTCAAAAGAAAGAGTTTGCAAGCCTGCGTTGATATTATTCTTGTCATCTATACTTAAGTTTTTGTCACTAATTATTTCATTTCTTTTTTTGCTTAAGTCTGCTTCGTTTTGAGAGCCCACTTTAATTAGTTTTTGTACTTCGTTTAAAGTTTGATTATAACTTTGAATTAAGATGCTGAATCCTTCTTGAGATGGATTGGCATTGAAGTCATTCCAATCACTTTTTAGTTGTTGTAAATCATCTTGAAAATTAGTTGTTTCACCAATAATATTTTGTATGTTATTGTCAATATTGCTCAGATCAGTATCTTTTATTGCCGTTATTTCGCTAAGAGTTGAAGCATAATTTGTCTGTAGCTTTTTTACTTTAGTATTTACGTCATCAAAGTAAATGTTTAAATCATTTACAGTAGCGCTTGAACTAACGCTTTTGCTATTGAATGAATTTATTTTATACGCTATTTTTGTTAATTCGATGCTTGAATTATAATCTGCTGGAGCTCCGGTATCCAAATTTATTACTGCACTTAATGTTCTAGATTCAACATCTGTTGGAATGAATATAATGTAATTATTAGTATTGTATTCTAGAGTAATTGAAGTTAATGAATCTACTTCTTGTCCAATGTATGTTTTTACCGTTTCTCTAGCCGCTTCACTTGGTATGGTTGCGGCCATTATAGTTCCAATTATTATTAGGAATAATAAACCGCTTTTGACTGAATTCATTAAACTTATTTGGTAATTTCTTATTTTAATCACTTTTCAATTTATCAAGTAATTCAACTGGTAACCGTTAAAGCCTTGTTCTACTGGCCAGTTTAATTCAAATTTATAAACGTAATCTTGATTTGGTTTTAAAAGATTTTCAAAAGCATGATAACTGTCGGGAATTTGTTGTCCATTTTGAAGTAGAGTTACCGTAAAGCCTACTGCATTTCCACCAGTTTTACTAGTTTGTAAAGTACATTCTCCTTCTACGTGTAGTGTTCCGTTAACAATAGCTGGTAATACTATTTGACTACTGTAAAAGAAGTTTGATTGAGTTCTAACATAATTTTGATATAAACTACAATTGATAGTTTCAGTACTGCCACTAAAAACAAAGAAAGCAAGAATTGCAATTATTACTACTAGTGCTATTATAGAGTATGTTTTATTTGCAATAATGGTGTGAAAAATATCTCCCAAATTTCCAAAAGAAAAATTCTTTTTTTTCGGTACAGGTAATGTTTCAAGTCCAAAAGGATAGCCGAGACATGCATCAAAATCTATTCTTAGTAAGTCATTCGGAAGGCTAATCCATACTTGATAAAACGGAACATATACTTTTGTTATTGCAGTAATGTTAACTATTTCTTTTTTAGCTCCACTTTGAACTGCTATTTTAGTTGCTGCAGCGTCTTTAATTTCATTTTGTGAAATACTAGTGTTTTCTACTATTCCTTCTTTTACTTCTTTAGTTTTTTCTAATGGTTTATCAAATAGTAATGGAACAAAATCACTTAATTCTCCTGAAAAAGCATTTATTGCTGCTTTTCCAGAAGCATTATTTCCTTCAGACAAGATATCAAAACTAAACGAATAAAACGGAATGTAAGCCAATTTCAAGTCAGTAACGTCATACTTGGAAATGCTTCTTTTAGTCATTTCCTTCTTAATCATTCCAAGAACATTTTCTGGGCCGAAACTTGGTTTGAATGCTTGTGAGTCTAGAATCATTTTGTAGTCTAAAAAGAATTAGTCGTTAATTGTTTTTAAAATAACTGGAACTTTTTAATGAGGGGAAACAGTGCATTTATTTTGAATACATTTTGGAATTACTACTGAACAGTTATTTTTGCATATTTGAGGCATTACATCTATTTGTGAAAGTCTGTCATTGTAAGCATTTATTTTATTTATGAAATCAGAATCATTTACTGCAATCGGACAAGAACAAGGATCAGTTTTTAAGGTTTTACAATCAGAATCAATTTTACAGTTCTTATAATCTTCTACTAAGTTTAATAAATTTGATTTTTCTTCTTCAAGTCTTATTCTTTCTATTTTATTTGGATTACTACTTATAATTACGTAAGTAACTCCTATTCCGACTATTAAAGTTATTATTATAATGAGAAAAACTTTTTCCATTTTGATCAAGAAAGTATTCTTGTTTTAATAAAAAATGCTACTAGAGTTGCTAAAACAATTCCTACTAGTACCATTAATAAATATTCGAGTGAAGCCTGACTTTTTTTCTTCATTTGCATCTTCCTAAGTACTAGATAGTTCCAACTAGTATTTTAACCGCACCTTTTCCTAGCTCGTAAATTATTAATCCTGAAATTATTATGAACGGACCATAGATTACATACGCCGTAGCTTGACCTTTTCTGATGATTCCAATTGCAATTAATGTTAAAATAATTTGAACTGAAATAAATGCTTGAAGAATATTATCTAAATCCTGTAAGTCTGAGGAAATTCCTGAAATTTGGAATTGACTAGCTGCTGAAGTATCAACACCAGTATCACTAGTTATCCCTTCAGTTCTAGTAAACCCTTGCCCAATGTAACTAACAATACTTATGGTAAACCCGAATATGAATGGAGATAATATGAATCCGGCAATAAGTAGGAATACTACTTGCATTGTGGTTCTAGATTTTCTTTCTCTTTTCAATCTTAGTACGTCTGAAGTGTCTTCAGCAATGCTTTTCAAAATGTCACTTAATCCTGCTCCGCTTTTCTTAGCGTCAGAAATAATGTATGCGCTTCTTGAGAAAACTTGTGAGTCTGAGGCTTCAGCAGTTTCAATTAGAACATCATCAAAACTTCTTCCTAAATTCATTTGACTTATAACGTATTTCAATTCTTCTGAAAAAACTCCATAATCGGACTCTGAAGCATCACTAATTGCATTGATTAATGTTCCTCCAGAATTTAGCACTGCTGCCATGTGTTTGAAACCATCTGGTAATCCTGCTTCTAAGTTTTCTATTCTAGAATTTCTTCTAGCTATAGGAATACTGAAAGCAAGACAAATAGTTGAAGCTGCGATTATTACTGTGAGAAATATTCCTGCATCAAAAACGAATTTAGTTATTAGAGTTGCAGCTATGAATACGACTATAAACATTGTTACATATAAGGCAAAATTCATGGTAATGCCCGATGAGTAGTAAAATCTCTCTAAATTTTTGATTAGATCGTTTGCCATATTTCATTCAACTTTTTGGTTCAAGATATTTGATAACGTACAATATTACTATTATTCCTAATGTAATTATTCCGAATAACATCCATGAAGGTATAGGTAATCCAGTTCCTATTATTGGTAGTTTTAGTATTGCGGAAAAAACGCTTAAAGATACTGGAGCAACTACAGCTACTACGATATAAAATACTGAAATTAAATTTAAGACTTCAGTATAGTCTCTAACCGCCATTCTTGCTTCAAAAGAAACATCTGAAGCAATGCTACTGATAACATCTGAAAGTTTTCCTCCTGTTTTCATACTTCTTATGATTTGAATTATTACTTTTTTCAATCCAGAACTGCCTGTTCTGTTCATTAATCTTGTTAAAGCACTTTCAATGCTTGATCCCGCTTTCAAATCATTCGAGACAATTTTAAATTCTTCACTTAATACTCCATAATTAGATTTAGCAATAGATTCAATTGCTTTAGTAAATCCTACTCCTGCTTTGATTTGTGTTGCTAATTGTCTTAACGCATAAGGTAAAACCTGATCAATTTCCTTGGATCTATTGTTTGCAGCAATATGTGGATAATTTAGTATGAATATTAGTGAAAATGCCGCTCCTGCTACTCCTATTAGTAATGAAAAGTTCAAGAAGATTGCAGAACTTAAAAGTATTCCTGCAAGAACGCTTATTAACGTAAAGAATGTTCCAGCAACAAAACAAATTATTAGTCCATAAACTACATATGATTCTGGACGTAAGTTTATTTTTGCGCTGTTTAATTCGTTTTGAAGTTCTTCGAAATTCATGATTTGAGAAAACAAAGTAACTAGCTTATCTAAAGGTCCCTTGAATTTAGCGTATAATTTAGAAAAAGTTTCGTATTCATCATTTCTTGATAAGTCTGGAGTAATTATTTTTACGTTAGCTTCTTTTGCAGCATTCATTTTGATTATTTCTTCAGTATGTTTCGCTTCATCTTCAGGCTTAACGTTAGTTTTCTTTAATCTTTCTACTATGTCTTCAATCTTGTTTTCATCTTTTGACTTTTCAGCCAAAATGATTTCTTTAATATTTTTTAGTTTTTCATCAGACAAAATAATCAACCATGCTTAAACATTTCAATCATAGTAAGCATTTATAGCTTGAGTAATTTTTTCATTTCCAGTATAGTTCCTTCTATTCAAATCTTCTAGAAATGCCATTCTTTTTTTATGTTCTTCGCCTATTTGACTGACAGTTAATCCAGTATACCTAGACAACTGATTATAGTATAATGGGGTTTTTTTCAAAGAAGAAAAAGTGTCTGTTGCTGGATCCCAATCAAAAATAGTTTGTACTTCTGGAACATCTTTTTCGTTTGGAATTATTTCTGCTATTTCTGTCATTCTTCTTATTAATCCTTTTTTCTTGTCATTTACTGTGTGTTGAATTATAATGAAGTTTAATGATGAAAGCATGATTAGGGGAACGTTAATTGGAGGATTTGCTAATCTTATTAGAGTTTCTCTTGCAGTATTGGCGTGAACTGTTCCGAATGCTCCCCTGTGTCCTGTGTTCATTGCTGAGAATAAAGTAAATCCTTCTTCTCCTCTTATTTCTCCCACTATTATTCTATCCGGTCTCATTCTCATAGTGTTTTTGAGTAAAGTATTCATGTCTATTTCTCCGGTATTTTCTATTCCCGGAGGTCTGGTTTCTAATCTAATCCAGTGTGATAGTGATAATGCTAATTCTGCAGTATCTTCGATTGAAATTATTCTTTCCCCTTCTGGAATAAATGAGGCAAGCATGTTTAGTGTAGTTGTTTTTCCTGATGCTGTTCCTCCGGATATTAGAACATTTCCAGGATACGATCGCATACCTTCGCATACTAACCATAAAAATCCTGCAATTTCAAGGCTAATAGTATTTTTGTTTATCATGTCAAGTACTGTGAACGGATCTTTTCTAAATTTTCTTAGAGTCAAAGTTGAACCATCAATTGAAATTGGTGGAATTGTAGCATTTACTCTTGTTCCGTCACGTAATCTTGCATCTAATAGTGGTGATCCAAAGTCAATTCTTCTTCCTACTTCTCCTCCTATTTTATCTATGATGTTTCTAATGTCTTTGTCTTGTGAGAATGTAATGTTAGTTTTCATTACTCCATAATTTCTATGTACTACGTATACTGGTTTTTCTAATCCTATTACCATAATTTCTTCTAATTTGTCATCCCCTAGTAATGGTTCAAGCACTCCAAATC